>DASRTO010000390.1:0-9669 GCA_035655915.1 Anaeromyxobacteraceae bacterium | reverse complement strand
CCACCACGCCGGACCTGGTCCCCCCGACGGCTCCGCGCGGCGTCGAGACCGTGGCCCGCTCCGCCGGCGAGGTGCTCCTCCGCTGGAAGGAGTCGACCGACGACGTAGGCGTGGCCGGCTACGAGGTGCTCCGCGACGGCCAGGTGATGGCCCGCGCCGACGGCCTCCGGGCGGCCATGGCCGGGCTGGGGCCGGCGGCGGAGTGGTGCCACGCCGTGCGCGCCTACGACGCGGCCGGGAACCGCTCGGAGCCCTCGGCCTTCGCCTGCGCCCGCACGCCCGCCGAGGGGACCCCCACCGCCCCCTCCGGGCTCGCCGCCCACGTGACGCCCCAGGGCGAGCTGTTGCTCACCTGGGAGCCCTCGCCCGAACCCGGCGTCTCCTACGTCGTCTACTGGGACGCCCGTGGGAAGGGAGACCGGCGCGCCGGGGCCACCCCCACCACCTCGTTCAAGGTGTTCGGCAGGGCGGCTGCGGAGCGCCACTGCTACCGGGTGGCGGCCGTCGACGCGGGCCAGCGTGAGTCGCCCCGCACCTTCCCGGTCTGCGGCAGCGCGGGCGCCGGCCTGTCGGCGGAGGCGCGGTAGCGGCCGGGCCGCCGCCGCGGAAGGATCAGGGCGGGGTCTCGGCCACCAGGCGCGCCGCGCGCTCCTTCAGCCGCGCCACCGTCGGCCCCTCCGCGGGCGCCGCCTGGCCGCGCCGGCGCGCCGCCGCCGCCTCGTCCTGGTAGGTGGCTCGCAGGGCCCCGATGGCCTCGGTGGCGAAGCGGCGCGCCGCGGCGTCGAGCTCATCGGGCCCGGCGTCGAGGTAGCGCTGCCCGTAGACGTCGCGCCGGTCGTTGTCCACCAGCACCACCGCGGCGCGGGTCTCGCCCACCTCCATGGTCACCGCCGAGATGCGCAGGAGGCGCTCCGCGCCGCCGGCGGTGAGGACCGGGAAGGCCGCCTGCTCGGCGAGCCGCGGCTCGGCGGCGGCGCGCCGTTCCAGCTCCCGGCGCAGGAAGCGCCAGGGGGCGTAGCCGGAGAAGTCCCGCTGCAGCGCTCCGGCGACGGAGCGGAACTCCGGGGAGGTCCGCTGGCCCAGGCCCGAGAGGAAGAGGGCATGCGCCCGGTCGTACAGGCGCGCCGCGGCCAGGTTGCGATTCCAGCGCTCCGCCTGTGACGCCCGCTCGCCGGGAGTGGAGGGGGAGGCGAGGTACGGGAGCAGGCTCTCGCGCACCCCTGCCAGGGCGGTGACGTTGTCGCCCATGAGGCGGCCGATCCCCATGGACTCGGGGGCCGAGAACTCCAGGAACAGGTTGTCGTCGGTGTTCACCACCCCGTCCCGCGCGAAGGCCCGCGCCCCCTCGGTGCCGGCCACGAAGTAGGAGAGGAAGTCCTCGGCCGTGCCCATCTGGACCATCTCCAGGTCGCCGGCCAGAGCCGGCTGGGCCAGGCGCCGGGCCAGCCCGGCCTCGTCGATGACCAGGGGGTCGTTCGATCCCAGGAGCTCCGCGTCATAGTGGGTGAGCCAGATCATCGCGTGGCGGAAGCTCCCGGCGAAGGTCCGGACCACGCTGCGGATGTCGGCGGGGGTGAGCTCGTAGATGGGGAGCCACTGGCAGGCGATGCCGCCGGGGCGGAGGTGGCGCGCCACGGCGTCGAAGTACTCGCGGGTGTAGAGGTAGGCGGCGCCGCCCGACCAGGGGTGGATGGGGTCGGCGGTGATGACGTCGAAGGTCTCGCGGGTGGTGGCCAGGTAGTTGCGGCCGTCGTTCAGGACCACGTGGAGGCGCGGGTCGTCGAGCACGCCGTGGTTCCAGGGGGCGAAGGTCCGGGCCGCGCCCAGCACCCCCGGCTCGATCTCCGCCAGCACCATGCGCTCCACGCCGGGGTGGATGGAGGTGGCGCCCAGCGTCATGCCGGTCCCGGTGCCGAGGACGAACACCTTCCTCGGGTCGGGGTGGAGCAGCATGGGGAGGTGCCCCAGCGTGCGCTGGCACTGGACGTCCGCCGGGGAGGTGGTGGCCTCGGGGCGGCCGTTCACGATGAAGGCCTGGCGCGCGCCCCTGGGGCGGATGACGCTGATGGTCTCGTTGGCCCCCTCGAACCAGTAGAGGACCTCGGTGTTCTCCAGGGCGTCCCTGATCTTCTCCGGGCTGTCGAAGGCGTTGCGCTGGTTGTTGCGGAAGATGGCGAAGTAGTCCCGGTTCCAGATCCGGCCCCAGTCCGGCATGGCCCCCAGCGCCACCAGCAGGGCCGCGGCGGCGGCGCCCACCGCCCCGGGGAGCGCCCTGGACGTGAGGACGCTCGCGACCACCGCCAGGCCGACTCCGGCGTTCACCACCGAGAGCATCTGCAGGGAGCGCTCGATGCCGAAGGCGTAGACGAGGGCGTAGCCGCTCACCGCCGAGCCCAGGATGGCCCCCACCGTGTTCCAGGCCATCACGTCGCCGACGGCCGCGCCCACCCTCCGGCGCGAGGCGACTTGGACGCGCCCCGCCAGGGGGAAGGCGACCCCCATCAAGAAGGCCGGCACCAGCATGTAGGCGAAGGCCACCGCGAAGCTCGCCCCCTGGCGCGCCCCGAACTCGCTCGCGCCCCCGACGAGCAGGCTCTGCAGCCGGGTGGCATGGGTGGGCAGGTTGGCCATGAGCAGGGTCACCGCCAGGGCCGCCACCCCGATGGAGAGCTCGACCAGGCCGAAGGCCACCACCGCGCGGCGCGTTGCGCCGGGCCGCCGCCGCTCCAGGAGGCCATGGGCGTGGCTGCCGAGGGCGATGCCGGCCAGGAACGCCACCAGCATGATGGTGAAGCCGTAGACCGAGGTGCCCACCACCATGGAGAGCATTCGCGTCCAGAGCACCTCGTAGCCCAGGGCGCAGAAGCCGCTCACGCCGATGCCCCACAGGACCAGCCGGTAGGACCGGGCCGGGACCCCGTCCGGGGCCTCCGCCGCGTTGGCGGCTGGCGCCGGCCGCGCCGCGGCGTCCGGCGCCTCGCCCGGCTCGCCGTCCGCGCCGGCGAGGGCGAAGGCCCGCTCCGGCAGGAGCACGGCCGCGAGGCCGACCGCCAGGTTCACGGCCGCGGCCGCGAGCAGGGAGGCGGTCACCCCCAGGGTCCGCAGCAGCACGAAGCCCGCCGCCAGGGAGCCGGCCACGGCCCCCAGGGTGTTGAAGCCGTAGAGGAAGGAGAGGTGTCGTCCCAGGGTCCGCGATCGGCCTGCCACGAAGCGCGACAGCAGCGGAAGCGTCCCGCCCATGAGCGTGGTCGGCGCCAGCAGGGCCACCACCGTGAACCCGACGCGCACCAGGGAGAGCCAGGGGCGGCTCTCCTCGGCCAGGCGGGCCAGCGGGACGTAGAGCGCCGGGTAGACGCGCGAGAGCCCCAGGAACACCAGGGCGAAGGCGGCGATCCCAATCTCCAGCACGCCGTAGAGCCGGAGCGGCCTCCGGGTCTGGTCGGCGCGCTTGCCGAAGAGCGCGCTCCCGAGCGCCAGGCCGCCCATGTAGACCGCCAGCACGGTGGTGACGGCGAGGTGCGACCCGCCGAAGACCAGGCTGAGCGATCGGACCCAGGTCACCTCGTAGATCAGCGCCGCGGCCCCGGAGAGGAAGAACAGGAGGTAGAGGACGAACGTCACCATTCCGCTCCGGGTGCGAGCTCGATCCGGGTGGCGCGGTATCGCCTCGCCGGGAAGGACAGGCCCTGGCGCCGGGCCGTTCCCATACCACAGGGTCGACCCTGCCGGGGCATGCACCGGTTTCGTCGGCCGCCCGCGGCCTGGTGGGAAAACGCAAGGATTGCGCCACACTATCCCGGAATTCGCCCGTCGGAATCGCCCATCCCAAAGGGGCACGCGGATTGCTCCAGGCGAGGCCAGCAGCGCAAAAGGGGTGCCGCGTGCTACTGGCGATCGGGCTCGACCGTTCGTGTGCGGAAATCTCCCACCGGGAGGCGCTCGCGGCCGGACCCGAGGAGCGGGCCGCGCTGCTGCAGGGCCTCGCCGCGCTCGGCGGCGTGGACGAGGTGTCGATGCTGTCCACCTGTTACCGCGTGGAGGTCTACGCCGCCTCGTGCACCCCCGCCGTGGCGGCGGCGTCCCTGCGGCAGGCCCTGGTGGCGCGCGCCGGCGGGCGGGACCTTCCGCTCTTCGAGCTGCACGGGGACGCGGCCCTGCGCCACCTGTGGCGGGTGGCGGCGAGTCTCGAATCGCTGATCCTGGGCGAGCCCCAGATCCTGGGCCAGGTGCGCGAGGCCTTCGCCGCCGCCGCCGCGGCCGGGACGGCCGGCCGCGAGCTGGCCGCGGTGGCGAAGCACACCGTCCAGGTGGCGAAGCGCGTCCGCTCCGGCACCTCCATCGGCCGGGCGGGGGTGTCCTGGGGCGGCGCCGCCGCCTCCCTGGCCGAGAAGGTCCTCGGGCCGCTTTCCGGCCGGCGCGTGCTGGTGATCGGCGCGGGCGAGATGGCCCGGCTCACCGCCCAGCACCTGCGCGAGCAGGGGGCCTCGCTGGTCATCCTCAACCGCACCCAGGAGCACGGCCAGGCGCTGGCGGACGAGGTGGGCGGGACGGCCGCCCCGCTCGAGGCGCTCGGGGCGGAGCTGCTCTCGGCCGACGTGGTGGTCTCCGCGGCGCCGGCGGCGCCTCCGGCCTTCGCGCCGGCAGCCCTGGCCGCCCTCATGAAGGCGCGGCGGCACGTCCGCCTGGTGCTGGTGGACCTGGCGGTGCCGCGGGCCATCCCGCCCGAGTCGGGGAGGCTCGAGGGCGTCTACCTGTGCGACGTGGACGACCTGGAGCGGCTGCAGGCGGCCGCCGTGGCCGAGCGCTCCTCCGCCGTTTCGGCCGCCGAGCGCATCGTGGAGGAGGAGATCGGCCGGTGGGCCCGCGAGGAGGCGGAGCGTCGCGCCGTGCCCATCATCAAGGCGGTGCGCAGCCTCGCAGCCGACATCGCCCGCGAGGAGGCGGCCCGGACCGCGCGCCGGCTCGGCGACGACCCGGAGGTGGCCCGCCGCCTGGACGCGCTGGCCGGAGCCATCGTCTCGAAGCTCCTCCACGCCCCCAGCGCGCGGCTGCGCCAGGCCGGGGCCGACGGAGCGCCGGGCGAGGCCCTCATGGCCGCGGCGCGTCGGATCTTCGACGTGCCCGCTGACGCTGGGCGCTGAAGCCATCGGGCCACGACTCCCCCGCTTTTGGGGTACCGGGAAGCCACCTCCCGCCGTCGGCAAGGTTTGCGTCCCGATGGCCAGATGCGCTAATAAAGCACCGGATTTTCTCGACTGCCAGCCACGCTCGCCACCCTGACGAGGCCTGGCCAGGTGGGTCAAATGGCGCAGATCTCGTTGGATTCCAGTGGGTGACGTAACCCAGGGTGGTGTGGTCCAGTCCTTGCGACCCAGGGGGACCGATGCGCTTGGCGGTTTCGGCGTTCCAGCGACTGGACCAGAACCTGCGGGCCCGGGTTCTCGTCCCCACCGCGTTCCTGTTCGCCGTGACGCTGGCCGCCATGGTGGTGGCCACGGTGAAGCTGTACGCCTCCGAGGCGGAGCGCGGGCAGATCGACCGGGCGGAGCTCTTCGCCGCCAACGTGGCCAGCGGCGTCACCAACGCCATGCTGCTCGGCGAGCACTACCAGATCCCGGCCATGCTCGAGGTGGTCTCCGCGCACAGCCGCGACCTCGAGTCGATCAGCCTCATGCGGCGCGACGGCCGGGTGGTGGTCTCCACCAACCGCTCGCTGGTCGGAATCCGGCTCTGGGAGGGGCGACACTTCGACGCGCCGACCCTCGTCAAGAACCCGCTGGGCAAGCCGAACAGCTTCGCGGTGGTCCACCCCATGCCGAACGGCGAGCGCTGCGCGGGCTGTCACGGCTCCGAATCCCACCTGAACGGATGGCTCGACCTGCGCTTCACGCGGGCGCCCGCCCTGGCGGTCCAGGCCAACCTGGCCCGCACCCTGGGCGTCTCCGCCGGCGGAGCGCTGCTGGTGCTGCTGGTCATCGCTTGGTGGCTCCTGGGGCGCGAGGCGGTCTCCCCGCTGAAGCGGCTGGTGGCCACCATGCGCCGCGCCGAGGCCGGCGACCTGGCGGTCCGCGCCGACGAGGGGAGGCCCGACGAGGTGGGGGTCGCCGCGCGCAGCTTCGACGCCACCCTGGCGGCGCTGCGGCGCAGCCAGCTGGAGCTGGAGGCCTTCTACCGCGAGCGCATGGTCCGGGCCGACCGCTTCGCGGCGGTGGGCGAGATGGCCACCGGCCTGGCCCACGAGGTCAAGAATCCGCTGGCGGGCCTGTCCGGGGCCCTGGAGCTCATGGCCGAGGACCTGGGCGACGACGTGGAGAAGGCCGAGCTGGTGGCCGACATGCGCCACCAGGTGGCCCGCCTGGCCCGCACCATGGAGAGCCTGCTCTCCTACGCCCGCCCCCCCAAGGCGCGAATGCGCTCCACCGACCTGAACTCCACCCTGGAGCGGGTGCTGTTCCTCATCCGGCAGCAGACGCGCGGCGGCGCCGTGGACGTGCGCGAGCAGCTCGATCCGGCGCTGCCGGCGGTGCACGCCGACCCGAGCCAGCTGGAGCAGGTCTTCCTCAACATCTGCCTCAACGCCTGCCAGGCCATGAACGGAGAGGGCGGCGCGCTCACCGTGCGCTCCCGCGCCGCCGACGGCCGGGTCACGGTGGAGGTGGAGGACACCGGGCCCGGGATCCCGGAGCGCCTGCGGGCCAACATCTTCAAGCCCTTCTTCACCACCAAGCGGCAGGGGAACGGCCTCGGGCTCGCCATCTCGGCCCGCATCGTGGCCGAGCACGGCGGCCACATCGGCTACCGCTGTCTCCCCGGTGGCGGCACGGTCTTCACGGTCACCCTGCAGCCGGCGCGCCCGGGCGAGCGCGCCGTCCCGGAGCACGCCGCATGAGCGCCAACCCCCGCATCCTGGTGGTGGACGACGAGAAGCTCATCCGCTGGTCGGTGGGGGAACGGCTGCAGCGCGACGGCTACGAGGTCCTCTCCGCCGAGTCGGGGGAGGAGGCGCTGGAGCTGGTGGCCGCCAACGCCCCGGACCTGATGCTGCTCGACGTGCGGCTGCCGGGCATCGACGGGCTGGCCACCCTGCAGCGGGCGCTGGCGCTGCACCCCGACGTCTCCGTGCTCATGATGTCGGCCCACTCCACGGTGGACATCGCCGTGGAGGCCATGAAGCACGGGGCGGTGGACTTCCTGGTGAAGCCCTTCCCGTTCCAGTCGCTGGATGCGGCGGTGGAGCGGGCGCTGGCGGCGGCGCGGACGCGCCGGCAGATCGCCGCCCTCACCTCGGAGCGCAAGGGCGCCACCGAGTCGCTGGGGACGCTGGTGGGGCGCTCGGCCGCCATGGAGAACGTGCGCGGCATGGTGTCGCGGCTCTCCGCCAGCGACGCCACTACCGTGCTCATCGAGGGGGAGAGCGGGTCCGGCAAGGAGGTGGTGGCCCGGGCCATCCACTTCGGGAGCGCCCGCGCCGACCGCCCCTTCCTGCAGGTGAACTGCGCCGCCCTGCCGGAGCACCTGCTGGAGTCGGAGCTCTTCGGCCACGAGCGCGGCGCCTTCACCGACGCCCACTCCCAGAAGCGGGGGCTCTTCGAGACCGCCGACGGCGGCACGGTGATGCTGGACGAGATCGGCGACCTGCACCCGGGCGGCCAGGCCAAGCTCCTGCGCCTCCTCGAGAACAAGACCTTCCGCCGGGTCGGGGGCGTCACCGAGCTGCGCGCCGACGTGCGGGTGCTGGCGGCCACCAACGTGAACCTGGAGGAGCGGGTCGCGGAGGGTCGCTTCCGGGCCGACCTGTTCTTCCGCCTCAACGTGGTGCGCATCCGCGTGCCGCCGCTCCGGGAGCACGCCGAGGACATCCCGCTCCTCACCGCCCACTTCGTGGCCCGCTTCAACCAGGAGATGCGGCGGCAGGTGCGGGGCGTGGCCCCGGCGGCCATGGATCGCCTGCAGGACTACCGCTGGCCGGGCAACATCCGCGAGCTGCGCAACGTGGTGGAGCGGGCCTTCATCCTGCACCACAACACGGACGAGGTGCGGCCCGAGCACCTGCCGCCTGAGCTGCGCGGCGAGTCCCCCCGCCGGGCCGAGAAGCCGGCCACCGCCGTCCCCGCCGAGGGGCTGGTGCTGGAGGACGTGGAGAAGCGCCTCATCCGCGAGGCGCTGGAGCGCGCTAGCGGCAACCAGTCCCGGGCGGCCCGGCTGCTGGGCATCAGCCGGGACACGCTCCGCTACCGGCTGAAGAAGCACGGGATGGGGTAGCGGCGAAGGCGAGGCTCGAGCTGGAGACCCTGTCGCGGCTTCGGCCGTTGCAGTAGACGGGTTCCGGCTGGCCGGTGGTCTCAACTTCGGACGGCGCTTGCGGGGACAGCGCCCGCGGCGGCCCGGGGCGTCCCGGCGGGCCATTCGATCCGGTCGGCCAGCGCCTGCAGCGCGTGGCGCAGCTTCTCCTTGGCGCGGATCTCCAGCTGCCGCGCCCGCTCGCGCGAGAAGCCGAAGTGGTCGCCCAGCTCCTTGAGGGTCAGCGGGCGGTCGTTCATGACGCGCCGTTCGATGATGAAGCGCTCGCGCGGGTCGAGCTGGGCCAGCGCCACCTCCACCTCCGAGGCCATGAGGTGCCGCTCCTGGGCCGTGCACAGGGCGTCGTCCGGCCCGGGCCGGGACCCGGCCACGAAGTCGAGGTGGGTGGAGGCGCCGTCGCCCACCGGCGCGTCCAGGGAGAGGTCGCGCCCCTCCAGGC
Source organism: Anaeromyxobacteraceae bacterium (assembly GCA_035655915.1). GTDB lineage: Bacteria > Myxococcota > Myxococcia > Myxococcales > Anaeromyxobacteraceae > DASTPH01. The sequence continues at coordinate 929 of DASRTO010000390.1, read as the reverse complement.
GCCGCTCCATCTCCTCGACCTCGGCCGGCAGCACGTGCAGCCGCCGCGCGATGCGGGCCGCCTCGGGAGGCCCCTCCTCGGTGCGCCCGCCGAGCCGTTCCAGCTCGCGCTTGGTCCGCGCCAGCGAGAAGAAGAGCTTGCGCTGCGCCTGGGTGGTGCCGACCTTCACCAGCGACCAGGACCTGAGGATGTAGTTCTGGATGTAGGCGCGGATCCACCATACGGCGTAGGAGATGAGCCGGATGCCGAGGTCCGGGTCGAACTTCTGTACCGCCTTCATGAGCCCGATGTTCCCTTCCTGGACCAGGTCGGGCATGCGCAGGCCGTAGGAGCGGTAGCCATAGGCCACCTTCACCACGAAGCGCAGGTTGGCGGTGACGAGGTGGTGGGCCGCGCGGGTGTCGGAAAGGTCGCGGTACTCCCGCGCCAGCCGCTTCTCCTCGTCCGGGGTGAGCAGGGGGTAGCGGTTGATCTCTCTCAGATACGTTTCGAGGAAGCCCATGGCAGTGTCGTACCGAGGCATCCGCCATGCCACCTCATGGGTCCCGGAAAACCCCGGATCGGCAGCGCGTTGGTGGCATCGACCCGACCCGCCAAGGGGGCTGATCCAGGTACTTCTTACAGTCAAGTCCTTGGCCCTCATCCCTGTTGGGGATTTTGTCGGTAAGGACTACTGCCATGGCGGCGTCCACATGGGGCAGAGCCCCATGTGAGGGATTACAGGTGCTTGCGGTGACGGCCGAGCCATCGGATCCTGGCGAGGTGGAGCGAGAAGAGGGCGAGGGCCTTCAAGGGCCGGAGGAAGGCGTCGATCGACGCACGGCCGAGGGAGCGGGCGCCGATCGGGAGCGCCGGGCCAGCTACCTCGGCTTCGTGGCCCATGAGGCGCGCAACCCGCTGGCCACGGCGCTGTGGAGCGCCGAGCTGCT
>DASRTO010000389.1:0-6979 GCA_035655915.1 Anaeromyxobacteraceae bacterium | reverse complement strand
GCTGCTCCAGGCCCAGCTCCGGCTGGCCGAGGCGGCCGGCGCTGGGGGCAAGCGCGCCTTCGACCCGCCCAAGGACGACCAGGGGCTGCGCGCCCGGGTGAAGGCCCTCACCTGGGAGAAGGTGAAGGAGGCCTACTCCCGGCACGAGAAGCACGACCGCTACGGCCGGCTCTCCGAGATCAAGAAGGAGCTCCTGGAGGCCTTGAAGGCCGAGGCCGGTGGCGACGCCGCCAAGGTCGCCGCGATCTCCCTGCGCGAGAAGGAGATCAAGGGGTACTACGAGGACGTCAAGTACGAGTACATGCGGAAGATGATCACCGACGAGGGGAAGCGGATCGGCGCCCGCGGCATGGCCGACATCCGCACCATCACCTGCGAGGTGGGGCTGCTCCCGCGCGTGCACGGCTCGGCCCTCTTCACCCGCGGCGAGACGCAGGCGCTGGTGGCCACCACCCTCGGCACCGCCGAGGACGAGCAGCGGGTGGAGATGCTCACCGGCATGACCTTCAAGAAGTTCATGCTGCACTACAACTTTCCACCCTTCAGCGTGGGCGAGGTGAAGTTCCTGCGCAGCCCGGGCCGGCGCGAGATCGGCCACGGCGTCCTGGCGGAGCGGGCGCTGCGCCAGGTGCTCCCCGGCGAGGACAAGTTCCCCTACACGGTCCGCATCGTCTCGGACATCATGGAGTCCAACGGCTCCTCCTCGATGGCCTCGGTGTGCGGCGGCTGCCTCTCGCTCATGGACGCCGGCGTGCCCATCAAGGCCCCGGTGGCCGGCATCGCCATGGGGCTCATCAAGGAGGGGGAGAAGATCGCCATCCTCTCCGACATCCTCGGCGACGAGGACCACCTGGGCGACATGGACTTCAAGGTGTGCGGCACCGACGCCGGCATCACCTCCATCCAGATGGACATCAAGATCGGCGGCGTGGACCGCGCCATCCTCGAGAAGGCGCTCGCCCAGGCCCGCGACGGCCGCCGCCACATCCTGTCCGAGATGGGCAAGGCCATCGCCCAGCCCCGCGCCGAGATCTCGGCCTACGCCCCGCGCATCACCACCATCAGGATCCGCCCCGAGCGCATCAAGGACGTCATCGGCCCCGGCGGCAAGGTGATCAAGGACATCACCGCCCGCACCGGCTGCTCCATCAACATCGAGGACGATGGCTCCATCTCCATCGCCAGCCCCAACCAGACGCAGGTCGAGGCGGCCATCAAGATGATCCGCAACCTCACCCAGGAGGCCGAGGTGGGCAAGACCTACCTGGGCACGGTGCGCAAGATCGCCGAGTTCGGCGCCTTCGTGGAGATCTTCCCCGGCACCGACGGCCTGATCCACATCTCGGAGCTGTCCGACAAGCGGGTCAAGAGCGTCTCCGACGTCCTCTCCGAGGGCGAGGAGGTGCTGGTGAAGGTGATCTCGGTGGACCGCCAGGGCAAGATCCGGCTCTCGCGCAAGGAGGCGCTGGCGGAGGCGGCCGGAAAGAAGGCCGAGGCGGCCACGGCCGGCAAGGCCTAGGGCGGGGGCTCGCCCCCCGCCGCGCCAGGGCAGGGCGGGGGCTCCTCCCCGCCACACGAGGGTAGGGCGGGGCTCCTCCCCGCCACACGAGGTAGGGCGGGGGCTCGTCCCCCGCCGGGGCGAGCGAGCAGCGAATGGCCATCACCGTCAAGATCCGGCGCGTCGGCGAGCGCGGCCCGCCGCTCGACCTGCCCAGCTACCAGACGCCCGGCGCCGCCGGGCTCGACCTCTGCGCCGACGAGGCGGTGACTCTGGCCCCTGGAGAGCGCCGCCTGGTCCCCACCGGCGTGGCGGTGGAGATCCCGCCCGGCTACGAGGGGCAGGTGCGCCCGCGCTCTGGCCTGGCGCTGCGCCACGGGGTGGGCATGGTGAACGCGCCTGGCACCGTGGACGCCGACTACCGCGGCGAGGTGGGGGTGCTGCTCGTCAACTGGGGCCGGCAGCCGGTGGAGATCGCCCGCGGCGACCGCATCGCCCAGCTGGTCGTCGCCCCGGTGGAGCGGGCCGAGGTCCAGCTCGTGGACAGGCTGGGCCGGACTGACCGCGGCGGCGGCGGCTTCGGCTCGACGGGAAAGTGAGGACCCCATGATCCCCCGCTACACCCGCCCCGAGATGGCCCGCATCTGGTCGCCCGAGCGCCGCTACCGCATCTGGCTCGACGTGGAGCTCTACGCCGCCGAGGCCATGGCCCGGCAGGGCGAGGTCCCCGCGCCGGATCTGGAGGCGCTCGAGAAGGCCTTCGCCGGCTACGAGTTCAGCGCCGTGGACGTGGCCCGCATCGAGGAGATCGAGAAGATCGTCAAGCACGACGTCATCGCCTTCCTCACCTTCCTGGAGGAGAAGGACGAGAAGGGCGGCCGTGCGGCCCGCCACCTGCACAAGGGGATGACCTCCTCGGACGTGCTCGACACCACCCTGGCGGTGCAGGTGAAGGAGTCCACCGCCCTCCTGCTGGCCGGTATCGACCGGGTGCAGGCGGCGGTGAGGCGCCGGGCCCAGGAGCACCGGCGTACCCCCATGATGGGGCGCAGCCACGGCATCCACGCCGAGCCCATCACCTTCGGGCTGAAGCTGGCCGCCTGGTACGACGCCTGGACGCGGCGCCGGGCCTCCCTGGCCCAGGCGGCCCGGGTGGCCTCGGTGGGCAAGATCTCCGGAGCGGTGGGGACCTTCGCCAACGTGGATCCGCGGGTGGAGGCCTTCGTCATGGAGAGGCTGGGCCTCCCCGGCGCCGAGCCGGCCTCCTCCCAGATCGTGTGCCGCGACCGGCACGCCGAGTGGTTCTGCGCCCTGGCGCTGTGCGGGGCCACCCTGGAGCAGCAGGCCACCGAGGTGCGCCACCTGCAGCGCACCGAGGTACGGGAGGCGGAGGAGCCCTTCACCGCCGGGCAGAAGGGCAGCTCGGCCATGCCCCACAAACGCAACCCCATCCTCTCCGAGAACCTGACCGGCCTGGCGCGCCTGCTGCGGGGCTGGGCGTTGCCGGCCCTGGAGGACGTGGCCCTCTGGCACGAGCGCGACATCAGCCACTCCTCGGTGGAGCGGGTCATCGCGCCCGACGCCACCGTGACCCTGGACTTCGCGCTGCACCGCTTCGCCGGGATGATCGAGAACCTGCGCGTCTACCCGGAGCGGATGAAGGAGAACCTGGAGGCCACCGGCGGCCTCTACGAGGCGCAGCGGGTGCTCTTGGCCCTGGTGGAGAGGGGGGTGGCTCGCCAGCAGGCCTACGTCCAAGTGCAGCGCAACGCCATGAAGGTGTGGGAGGAGAAGGTGGACTTCCGCACCGCCTTGAAGCGCGATCCCGACGTGAAGAAGGCCCTCTCCGACGCCGACCTCGACGCCTGCTTCGACGTCGGCTACCACCTGAAGCACGTGGACACCATCTTCGAGCGGGTCTTCGGCTCCGAGCCGTAGGGCAGGGGCTCGTCCCCCGCCGGCATGCCGCTCCGGCGTCCTGGCGCTACGAGAACAGCTTCCCGATGCGCCGCAGGATGGCCGCCACCGGGTCGGCGGGCCATCGGCGCGGCTCAGGCGCCGCCGGGCGATCGCGACGGCCGGGCGGGCCGAGCAGGACCTCCAGCTCGTGACTCGAGCCGAATCCCCACAGGTCGGGCATGAGCCCCGCGGGATACTCGGCGCCTGGCGGCCGGAGGACGCGTCCGGAGTGCCGCATGCCCCGCATGTAACCGCGAGCCGCGCCGGATGGGACTGGCCGCGATGGGGGAGCCCCATCGGGGCGCGTCGCCGGCCGGCGCGAGGCGCCATCAGGCGGCGGCGCGCCTCAGGAAGTCCTCCAGGAGCGCCATCGAGCGGGCGGGCTGGCGCTGGAGCAGGAGGTGGGGGGCGTCGAGCAGGCGGATCTCCGCATCCGGCCGGAGGGCGTGGATCTCCTCGGGGATGGCCCGGCGCAAGAGGCGGTCGTGACGTCCCGAAAGGACCAGGAGCGGGAGGCGGGAGGCCTGGAGCGGACGGGTGGCGTCCACCTCGAGCGCCTCCTCGGCGCGCACCACCATCACCCGACCCGGAACGGCGGCCACGGCGTCCCGCACCTCGGTGACGAGGTCGCCCGGAGCGTCCATGCCGGCGAGGAGCGCTCGCACCACCGGGGCCGCCATGGGGGCGCTGAAGAAGAGCGGCGCCGCGGTGCGGAAGGCCGCGAGCCAGCGGCGCGCCGGTTGGCGGTGGAAGGACGCCGCCAGCACCACCGCCTGGAGGCCCCGCGGCTCGTCAGCGGCGAGCCGCAGCGCCAGCGGTCCGGAGAACGACTCCCCCAGGATGGCCCACCGCCTCTGGCGCGGCAGCTGCTTGCGGACCAGGGTCATGAGGGCCCGGTAACCCAGGGCGCGCTCGGGCGGGTAGCGGACCACCCGCAGGTCGAGGGTTCCGGTGGCGGCAGCCACGAAGCGCGCGAAGAGGCGCCCGGTCCCCTCCAGGCCCGGCAGGAGCACCACCGGGATCGGTTCGGCGGGCACGGCGTCCCCCTACAGGTATCCCCTGGCCCTGAGGTTGCGCTGGATGCGCTCGGCGACGCTGCCGACCTCGGAGGTGAAGGTCTCGCCGGTGAGCTTCTCGAAGACCTCGATGTACTTACGGGCCAGCATCACCCGCACGTCGTCGGAGAGGGGCGGGGGCTTGCCGTGGCCGGAGAACCCGTGCTCGCGGATGAGCCACTGGCGGATGTTCTCCTTGTCCAGCATGTCCTGGTCCTTCCCGGCGGCGTAGCGCTCGGCGTAGCCGTCGGCGATCCAGTAGCGCGAGCTGTCGGGGGTGTGGATCTCGTCGATGACCATCAGCTTGCCGGAGCCGTCCTCCTCCACGATCCCCATCTCGTACTTGGTGTCCACCAGGATGAGGCCGCGCCGGGCCGCCCACTCCTGGCCGCGGGCGAAGAGGCGCTGGGCCACCGCGGTGGCCTCGCGCCACACCGCCGGGTCGACGATCCGCTTCTCCAGGATCTCCTTCTCGCTGATGGGCTGGTCGTGCCTGCCGTACTCGGCCTTGGTGGAGGGAGTGATGATGGGGCGGTCGAACTGCTGGTCCTTCCTGAGCCCCTCGGGCCAGTCGATGCCGTAGGCCCCGGCCTTGCCGGCCTGGTAGTCGCGCCACAGCGAGCCGGTGATGTAGCCGCGGATCACCACCTCGATGGGCAGGGGCCTCGCCTTCTTCACCACCATGACGTTGGGGTCGGGGGCCTCGACGACGTGGGTGGGGGCGATGTCCTTCACCTTGTCGAACCAGAACATGGTGAGGCGCGACAGCACCTCGCCCTTGAAGGGGATCGTCCCGAGCACGTGGTCGAAGGCGCTCACCCGGTCGGTGGTGATCATCACGATGCGGTCGCCGCGGCTGTAGTTGTCGCGGACCTTGCCGCGGTAGAGCTGCCCCAGCCCGGGAAGGTCCAGTTCACGAAGGGTGTGGGCGAGCTGCGCGCGCAGGTCCTGGTCGGAGATCATGGTGCGCGGATGCTAGCATCCCCGCCCGTCGGCGGCGACGACCGGAGAGGGGTGGGGATGCTACCGTGGGGCGATGGACCCCTCCCGCGTCCTGCTGGTGCTCCACCGTCCCTCCAGCGCCGAGAACCTGGGCGCGGTGGCCCGGGTGATGAAGAACTTCGGCCTCACCCGCCTGCTGGTGGTCGAGCCCCCGTCCTGGGGCGGCCGGCCGCGGTCGGGGAGGGGAGGCACGGCGCGGCAGGACGCGCTCCTGCGGGCCCGCGTCACCGCCCGGCGGGCCTCGGACCTCCTCTCGCGGGTCGAGCTGCATCCCGACCTCGACTCGGCGCTGGCCTCCAGCACCTGGGCCTGCGGCACCACCTCGCGGGCCGTGGAGGGGCGCCCCGCCCTCTCGCCGCGCCAGCTCGCCGCCGACGTGGCGCGCCGGGCGCGGCGCGGTCCGGTGGCGGTGGTGCTGGGCGAGGAGCGGCGCGGCCTCTCCGACGCCGAGCTCCGGCGGTGCCAGGCGGTCTGCACCATCCGCACCGACTCCGGCTATGACTCCATGAACCTGGCCCAGGCGGCGGCGGTGCTGTGCTACGAGCTGGCGCTGGCCGCCGAGGGTCGCGGCGGGTCGGGGACGGAGCGAGTGGGCGGCGAGCCGGTGCGCCGGGTCACCGCGGAGGCGCTCTGGGAGCGGCTCTCGGCCCTGCTCGGGCAGGTGGGCTACCTGAACCCGCAGAACCCGGAGCACATCCTCGCCGAGTGGCGGCGGCTCCTCGACCGCGCCGAGCCGACGCAGCGTGAGGTGGAGCTGCTCCTGGCCGCGGTGCGGGCGCTGGAGCGGGCGCTGCGGGCCAGGGCCGGAAGGTGACGATCCCCGGCGGGGGAGGAACCGGACGAGGCCTCGCCCGGACGAGTCACCCGGCGGCCGGCGTCTCGGCGGGCTTGGCCTCGGCGGCGGCCTCGGCCGGGGCGGCGGGGGCGCCGGCGAGCTTGGCCGACAGGCGGGCCTTCTTCCAGGCGTCGTAGTGCTCCTGGCACAGGCCGTGGGCCACCATCTTCTTCCTGCAGTCGGGCTTCCCGCAGGTCTTGAAGCGCCGGGGCCGTTTCTCGAGCTCGCCGCGCCGCCACTTCCGGTAGTGGAAGAAGCACAGCCCCTTGGCGCGGTAAGCGCGCTTGCAGCCCTCGACGGAGCAGGTCTTCTTGCCGCCGGCCTTGGGCGCCGGAGCCTTCTTCTTCGCCTTCGCCTTCCTGGTGGTCTCGGCCATCGCGTTCGCTCGTGGTTGGTCTCGTGGCTCCGGCCGCCAGGGGCGGCGCCGCGCTAGATAACCCGAGCCAGGACCGGAAGGCAACCCCGGCGTCTCTCGGCTGGTCTGGCGCCGCCGCCCGGGAGCTGCGCCTCGCCCCGGGGCCGCGGGCGGCGCGCCTACCGCGCGTGCTCGGCGACGATGGCGTCGAGGGCCTTGCGGTCCGCCTCGGTGTGGTGCTCCGCGGGCGGAGGGGGCTGGCCCGGTCGGGCCGG
>DASRTO010000388.1:0-3358 GCA_035655915.1 Anaeromyxobacteraceae bacterium | reverse complement strand
ACCGCCCTGTTGACGTACTCGATGCGACCCTTGCCGTCGGCGATGGTCACCAGGTCCCGCACCTGCTCCACGGCCCGCGCCAGGGCGGCCCGGCCCAGCTCCTCCCGGCGGCGCAGGGCGGAGAGGCGGGCCATGGCGAGGAGGGCCAGCACGCCCAGCGCCAGGCCAGCGGCGGCGCTGCCGAGCGACCAGGGTAGCGATGACCGCAGCGCCTCCGCTGCCCGCTCCAGGCGCGCCAGGGCGTCGGCCTCCACGCCAGCCGCGAGGGCCTCCGCCTCGCGCCGCAGGCCTTCCCCCTCCACGTCTCCGGCGGGCCCGACCGCGGTCCGGATCATCTCCTCCAGTCCGAGGGTGCGCCACCGCCAGGCGGCGTCGCCGGGGGACGCCGCCAGGGCGCTGGCCAGGGTGCGGATCTCGGCCAGGCCGGCCAGGGCCGGCGCCGCGTCGGCGGGCGGCAGGGGGACCGCGCCCGCCGGGGCCGGGGGGAGGGACGAGAGCCGAGCGCGCAGCCGCGAGGCGAGGTCGGCCGCCTCCCGGGCGCGCCCCGCCTCGGCGACGGCGCGGACGCTGGTGCTCACCGGTCCGGCCGCGAGGGCGGCGGCGCCCCCGAGGGCGACCGCGGCGAGCAGCCAGGACGTTGCCTTCGAGGCGAGGCGCATCGCGAGGGGGAGTCTCGCACGGAAGCCCGGCGGGCGCCCGGCCCTCGATCGGCGAACCCAAATGGGGGCGGAAGATCAGGTGGTTGCCGGTGGAGGGTCGGCGTCCAGCAGGCCCGTCACCCCGGCGGGCAGGACGGCCGGGCTGAAGTGGAACCCCTGCCCCATGTCGCACCGGAGCAGGTGCAGCACCCGGCTCTGCTCCTCGCTCTCCACCCCCTCGGCGATGGTCCGCAGGCCCAGGCTGCGGGCCAGGGAGGTGATGGCCGAGACGATGGAGACGGCGTCCTGGTCGTGGGTCACGTCGCGGACGAAGGAGATGTCGATCTTGATGGTGTCGATGGGCAGGCGCTTCAGGTAGCTCAGCGAGGAGTAGCCGGTGCCGAAGTCGTCGACCGAGACCGACACCCCCGCGCTCCGGATCCGGTTCAGGACCTCCACCGCGAAGTCCAGGTCCTCCAGGCAGACGCTCTCGGTCACCTCGAGGGCCAGCTGCCCCGAGTGGAGGTCGTTCCGGCGCACTGCGTCCACCACCATCTCCACCAGGTGGGGGTGGCGGAGCTGGGCGCCCGACAGGTTCACGGAGACGGGGAAGCCCGGCCGGCTGTCGCGCCAGGCCCGCGCCTGGCGGCAGGCGGTCTCGAGGACCCAGCTCCCCACGTCGACGATGAGCCCGGTCTCCTCCAGCATGGGGACGAACCGCGAGGCGGGCACCGTGCCCAGCTCGCCGCTGCGCCAGGTGACGAGCGCCTCCGCGCCTTCGAGCCGGCGCGTCCCCAGATCGACGTAGGGCTGGTAGTGGACCAGGTACTCCTGGTTGTGGAGCGCCGAGGCGAGGCGTCCCTCGAGGTGGAAGACCTCTTCGGCCCGCCGGGCCACCCGGTCGTCGAAGACCTGGACCGCGCCGCGGCCCCGCTGCCGGGCAACCCCCAGCGCCAGATCCGCCCGGTCGAGCAGCAGCCGCGCCTCGCGGCCGTGCTCCGGGAAGAGCGCGACCCCGGTGGACACGCTCACGGCCAGGTCGTCGTCTCCGGTCTGGACGCGGGACAGGGCCTGGCGGATGGCCTCGCCGGCGGCGGTGGGATCCGCGGCCGGGTCCGGGTCGATCCGCACCAGCGCGAAGCTGTCGCCTCCGAGGCGGGCCGGAATGTCGCGCGGACCGGCGAGGGCACGCAGGCGCTGCCCCACCTCCGCCAGGATCCGGTCGCCTGCCGCCGACCCGAGGACGTCGTTGGTCTGCGTGAAGCGATCCAGGTCGAAGGCCAGGACGAACGCGGAGCGCACGCCCTCGCTACCGGGCCCGAGGGCCTGCTCCAGCAGGCGAGCCAGGTACCTGCGGTTCGGCAGGCCGGTGAGGGGGTCGTGTTTGGCCCGGTGATCGAGCGTGCACTCGAGCAGCCTCTGCTCGGTGACGTCCCGCGCCGTCGAGAGGATGGCCCGCAGCTCGCCGCTCCGGCCGGAGAGGGGCGTGACCGTCTCCTCGGCCAGGAAGGCCTCTCCGGTCTTGCGCCGGCCGAGCACGCCGGCACTGTAGGGCCGGCCCGCCAGCACCGCGCCCTGCAGGTCGGGGAGGAAGGGAACGCCGGCGTACCAGGGTAGCCAGGAAGGGCTGCGGCTGCCGACGAGCTCGTCGCGCCGGTAGCCGGTGGCGTGCTCGACCGCCTTGTTGACGTACTCGATGCGTCCCTTGCCGTCGACGATGGTGACGAGGTCGCGCACCTGCTCCATGGCCCGCAGGAACGTGGCCTTGGCCTCCTCGGCCCGGCGCCGCCGTCCGACCTGACGCCAGGCCGCGGCCAGCGCCAGGCCGCCCAGGGCCAGGGCCGCCGCCGCGGCAGCGGCGCCCCCGCCCAGGGCCAACGGGAGGGACCCCGCCAACGTGGCCGCGGCGCGGCGGGCGCGCCAGGCCTGCTGGCTCTCGATGGCGGTCAGGAGCGCGTCGGCCTCCAGCCGCAACCCATCGGCCGCGTCGGGGTCGAGCGAGCCGGGCTCGGCGATGGCGGTGCGAACCACGTCGCCGAGCCGGTCGGCGGTGAGGCGCTCGGCGGGCCCGGCGCCGAGGAGGGCGAGGTTTCTGGCCATTCCCAGGGTCTCGGCGGCCTCGCCGGGCGAGACGGCCGGGTCGCCGGGCAGGCAGGCCGCGGCGCAGCGGGGCGGAGGCGGCGGCAGGGCCAGGAGCCCGTGGCGCAGGCGCCCCAGCAGCGCGGAGGCGTCGGCGGAGCGCTCCAGCTCGCGCGCCGCGGCGGCGACGGCCGCCAGCGGCCGGGCTGCTGCTGCGCCGGCGACCACGACCAGCGCGGCCAGCACGACCCAGGGCCGGAGGGAGGGGAGGGTCACATCATTCCAGCGCCGATGCGACTCGGGGAAACTGAAACCATACGTGAACTCTATACCAGGGGCCTCGGCGCGCTGCCGAGCGGTTACCCATGAGGGGGGAGGCCCGTGCCTGGGGCGTTCGCGACCCAGGGCGCCCCCGCGGGGGTGGGGGCCGGTGATGCGTCTCGCCAGGGGACTTGTATTCCGACTCGCGGCCTGCCGTGCTTGGGTGACCCGCGGCCCCCTGCCGCGGCAGGAGGAACCGGCCATGCCCAGCAGCGTCTACAAGGTGATCGAGATCGTCGGCTCCAGCCCCGAGTCCTGGGAGAAGGCGGCGCAGGCGGCGCTGGACAAGGCCGGCAAGTCGCTGCGCGACCTGCGCGTCG
>DASRTO010000387.1:0-2405 GCA_035655915.1 Anaeromyxobacteraceae bacterium | reverse complement strand
TCGAACGGCGTCCTCCTCGGCCGCGAGGGCCGGCCCCTGCCCGGCGACCTGGTGTTCTTCCGCGACACCTACGATCGGAACGGCGACGGCCGCCCCGACGACCCGCTCACCCACGTCGGGGTGGTGGAGCGCGTGCGCGCCGACGGCGCGGTGACCTTCCTGCACCGCGGGAGCCGCGCGGTGGCGCGCGGAACCCTGAGCCTGCGGCATCCCTCCACCGAGCGGGGGCCGTCCGGCCAGCGCTGGAACTCGCAGCTCCGGGCGGCCCGCCCCGGCGACCGGCCGGGAACCCGCTACCTGGCCGGCGAGCTGTTCGTGGCCTACGGCCGGTTCGACGCGGCGCGCATCGCCGCGGCGCTGGAGGGGAGCGCCGACCTGTCGCTCTCGGCGCTGGGCTTCGACGAGTGATCGGGGGGCCGGAGCGTCCCGTCGCCGTCCACCCGCACCGCCGACTCGCCGAAGTCCGCCCGGGAGAGCGATCGCAGGAGCGGGATCACCAGCCCCTGTGGGTCGAGGCGCGGGCCGCCCGGTTTCTCCTGCCGCACCGGGTGGACGCGCCCGCCGAGGAAGGCGCCGCCGGGGCCGAGCCGCGCCTCCAGGACCAGCGAGAGGCCGTTCGGGCCCGAGAGGTTGAAGCTCCCCACGGTGGCGAAGTTCCCGAGCGAGTAGGCGATGAGCCGCCCCCGGTAGACCTCCATGCCGCGCACCACGTGCGGGCCGGACCCGACCACCAGCGCCGCCCCTGCGTCGATCGCGGCGTGGGCGAAGGCGCGCAGGTCGCCGCGGTCCTCGCCCAGGAACGCCTCCGCACCGGGCGGGACGTGCTGGTAGGCCGCTCCCTCGGCGCCACCGTGGAACAGGACCACCACCAGGTCCGATGCGGCGGCCAGGCCGGCCACCACCCGCCTCGCCCCCTCGAGGTCGCGCAGGTCGAGCGTGGCATCCGAGGTGGCGAAGGCCACCAGCGCCAGGCGCCGCCCCCTGACCGTGAGCCTCGCCACGTCACCGGGCTCGCCGGCGTGGGCGATGCCGGCGGCGTCCAGGGCGCGGCGGGTGCTCCGCCTCCCCTCGGCCCCGAAGTCGCCGGCGTGGTTGTTGGCGAGCCCCATGACGTCGAAGCCCGCCGCCGCCAGATGGCTCGCGTAGCGGGTGGGGCTGCGGAAAGCGTAGCAGCGGCCAGGGCGGGAGCGGGCGCACTTCTCGGAGGTCCCGCCGTCGGCGAGCGGCCCCTCCAGGTTGCCCAGGGCGACGTCGGCGCGAGACAGCAGCGGGGCCACCTCGGCGAGCAGCGAGACCCCGTCGCCCGGCGGCAGGCCCGACTCGTCGGGGAAGGCGCTTCCCAGCATGACGTCGCCCACCGCGGCGAGGACGATCTCCGGGGCGGCCTCGGCTGCGGCACCAGGCGCCGGAACCGCCCCCGGTGTCGAGGGCCCTGTCGCGGTCGGGGTCGGGGCCGAGGTGGCGGTCGGGGGCGCGGTCGGGGTCGTGGTCGAAGCCCCGGCCGGGGGCGCTGCCGTTCCGGAGCTCGCGGCCGCGGGGCGATCGACCCCACCCTCGACGCTCCGTGACGACCCCGGGGGACCGTTCCCCGAGGAAGCGGGCACGGCATGGGCGCATGCGAGCGCGCAGGCCGCGCCCCAGAGGACTCCAAGAACCCGGCGCCGCGGCTCCGCCATCCCGCTCAGTCGAGGATGAACTTGCGCGGGTTCTCGGCGATGCCGTTCACCCGCACCTCGTAGTGCAGGTGCGGCCCGGTCGAGCGGCCGGTGTTGCCCACCGCCGCCACCTTCTGGCCGCGCTTGACGCGGTCGCCGAGGTGCACGAACACCTCTGAGAGGTGGCCGTAGCGGGTCTTGACGCCGTAGCCGTGGTCGATGACCAGCACCTTGCCGTAGCCGCCCTCGGTCCCGTTGAAGACCACCGTGCCGTCGGAGGGGGCCGCCACCGCCTGCCCGTGCTGGGTGGCGATGTCCATGCCGCCGTGCATCTCGCGATCCGCCGAGTAGGGGTCGAGGCGGAGCCCGAAGTCGCTGGTGACCCACCCTCGGGTCGGCCAGATGGACGGGGTCGAGGCCAGGAGCGACTTCTGGTCGTCGAAGTACTCCTGCAGCTCCCGCAGCGAGGCCTCCTGGCGCGACGCCTCGGTCTCGAGCGAGCGGAGCCGCCCCGGAAGCACCGCCAGGTTCTCCTGGGCCGCCGGCGCCGGGCCAGGCACCGCCGGCGCCTCCTCCGGCCCCACCGGCCCGATGGCCAGGCCGCGCTCGGGGTCCTGGAGCTGGGTGACAGCGGTGCGGAGCTTGGCGTCGAACCGCTCCACCCGGTCGAGGGTGGCCGAGATGTGCGCCACCTTCTCCTGCACCAGCAGGATCTGCGAGCGGAGCTGGGCGTTCTCCTCCTTCAGCACC
>DASRTO010000386.1:0-6023 GCA_035655915.1 Anaeromyxobacteraceae bacterium | reverse complement strand
CGCCTGCTTCTCGGGCGAGTACCTGGTGGCCTTCCCGCAGCCCCGCCACCAGGGGCAGATGCCGCTGCGTCTCGTCGGGGCCTGATGGCCACGCCCGCACGCATGGATCCGGCGGCGTTGCCGCCGGCGGGCCACAAGGGCCCGCCCTACGACTTGCAGGGCGGGGGCTCGTCCCCCGCCGAAGCTCAACGCGGGTGATCGCCGCCATCAGATCGACAGCGCCCGCCCCTCGCGGCCGAAGCGCCACAGCTGCGGCAGGCCCATCACCGCGTCGAGGGACGCTGCGGCCCGGGCCGGATCCAGGCCGGCGAGCCGCACCGCCGTGTCGCAGGCCACCACCTTGAGGCCCAGCTCGCGCCGCCCCTCCTGGAGCGACGCCATGAGCGACCCAACCTTGGCGGCGGCGGTTCCGGAGGGTGCCCCCTCGTCGAACCGCCCCTCCACCCAGGCGGTCAGGGCCTCGAAGAACAGCGCCAGGTGGACCGGGTCCCCCAGGGCCGCGGCGGTGAGCGCCACCGTGGTCGCCTGGTAGCGGGCCGGCCAGTCGCCGGAGTGGAGCAGGACCAGCAGCGGGCGGGCGGCGCGGCGCCCCTGGCCGCGGGAGCGCGGCACTACTTCTTCCCGAAGAGGCGGCCGAAGAGCCCCTTCTTGGTGGCGGCGGCGAAGGTGGGCCCGGCCCTGGCGGCGGAGTCGATGGGGCGGGCCCCCTTGGGCGCGGTGGGCGCCTCCTGGAGCCCGAGCTTCTGGCGCAGCGAGGCGGGCGTGTCCACCGTGGCCAGCTTCGCCTCGGTCACCCGGCCGCTCGAGAGGTCGCGCGCGGTGACGGCCAGGATCCCCTCCGCGCCCACCGCGAACTCCACCGAGACCCGCACCTCCCCGCGGGGCCGCGCCGGGAGGCCTCCCACCTTGACGGTGCCGAGGTACTCGCACTCGGCGACCTTGGGCGAGTCCCCCTGGAAGACCTGCAGCTCGATCTCGGTCTGGCCGTCGCGGGTGGTGGCGTGCTCGTGGGCCTTCTTCACCGGGAGGCGGCTGTTGCGCGGCAGCACCGTGGCCATGCGGCCGCCCGGGAGCCCCACGCCGATGCCCATGGCCAGGACGTCGATGAGCACCACCGAGTCCACCTTGTCGGCCGACGCGGCCAGCAGCGCCGCCCCCAGCGCCACTGCCTCGTCGGGGTGGACGGCCTTGTTGGGCTCCCGGCCGAACGCCTCGCGGACCTTGCGCCACACCAGCGGCATGCGGGACTGCCCGCCCACCAGGAGCACCTCGTCCACGTCGGCGCCGCCCAGCGACTTGGCCGCCAGCACGTCCATGGCCACGCCGATGGAGCGGTTCACCAGCTGCTCGGTGAGCCCTTCCAGCTCGACGCGCGAGACGTCCACCTGGAGGTCCACGTCGTGCCCCTGCGGGTCCCGGCACAGGTAGGGCACGTGGGCCACCGCCACTTCGCGCCCGGAGAGGGCCACCTTGATTTCCTCGGCGGCGTCGCGGATGCGCTGCCAGGCCACCCGGTCGTCCGGGGGGGCGAAGCCGTGCCGCTCCATGAACCGGTAGACCAGGTGGTCCATGAGCTGGCCGTCGAAGTCCACCCCGCCCAGGAAGGTGTCGCCGCCGGTGGAGACCACCTCGTAGACGTCGCCCTGGATCTCCATCACCGAGGCGTCGAACGTGCCGCCCCCCAGGTCGTAGACCAGCACCCGCTTGTCGAGCCCCTTGCCGTAGCCGAAGGCCAGCGCGGCGGCGGTGGGCTCGTTGACGATGCGCTCCACGTGCAGGCCGGCTAGCTCCCCCGCCTCGCGCACCGCGTTGCGCTGGTGGTCATTGTAGTAGGCGGGCACGGTCACCACCGCCCGCGAGACGGGCTCGCCCAGGGCCTGGCTCGCCATCTCTCGCATCTCCTTGAGGATGAAGGCGGCCACCTGCTGCAGTGAGAACTCCCGGCCGGCGAAGCGCACCGCCGCGACGCCGCCCGGCCCCTCCACGATCTCGTAGTGGAAGCGATCGCGGCAGGCCTGCACCGTCGGGCTCTGGAAGGGGCGCCCCACTAGGCGCTTCGAGCCGTAGACCGTGTTGCGCGGGTTGATGATCATCTGCGCCTTGGCGGGGTGGCCCACCAGGAGGCGTCCCTGGGCGTCGAAGGCCACCACCGAGGGGATGGTCCGGTAGCCCTGCTTGGAAGCGAGCATCCGGGCCTTGCCGTCCACCGCGATGGCGACGCAGGAGTTGGTAGTGCCGAGGTCGATGCCCACCACCTTGCCGCGCCGGGGGCCGCGCACCTCGGGGAGAATTCCCGCCGGGGCGGCGCCCGGGGGTGCCGCCTGGGCCGCGGGAGCGGGAGCGAGCGGCGCCAGGGCGGGGGCTGCCGCCGCGGCTGGTGCCGGCGCCGGCGAGGGTGCGGACGGGGTTTGCGGGGCGGCGGGGTGCGGGGGGAACTCGCCAGCCTCCGGCCCTTCCTCGATGAGCAGCTCCTCGAGCGCCACCGTCTCCGGCTCGTCCTCGATGACCACCTCGCCGGCGGGACGCGGCGGCTCGTCGATGCGCCCCTCGGCGCCGCGGGTGGCCACCACCAGGTCCACCAGGGCCCGGCTCTCCGCGTCCAGCTGGGTGAAGCGGATGCCCATGCCGGGCTGCAGCTCCTGCTCGCCCGGGGCAGAGGGGGGCGTGGTCCAGGTGACCACTCCCCGGCCGCGGATGATGCGCTCACCGGTGCCGATCTCGACGTTGAGGGTGACCGGCGTCCCCGGCGGCTGGGGCTCCAGGGTGCGGACGAAGATCCCGCCGCGGGAGATGTTCAGGGCGTAGCGGTCGATGAACTCATCCACCGACCCGTAGGCCAGCTTGAGGTCGAGCTCGACCGGGACCCGCGGCTCACGGCGCCTTTCCTCCGCCATCTGGCGATTCTACCCGCTGGCGAAGCGCCCTGTCCCGTTCCTGGCCGCGGCCCCGGCCCCACCGGCCCACCCTTTTCCCCGCGCCCGCCGCCCTTCCCACGTCGCCCGCCTGCCCTCCTCCCCGCTCCTCGCCCGGCGGACCGCGCGAGCCCGCCCCGGCCCCCTCGCGGGCGCTGCGCCGGCGAGGCGGAGCGTTATCAGGAAGGCGCCGGGCTCGCTGCCAGGGGCGCCGGCAGGGAGGTGTGCCATGGCCTACGTCGTCGCCGAGCCGTGCATCAGGTGCAAGTACACGGACTGCGTCGAGGTCTGCCCGGTGGATTGCTTCTACGAGGGGCCCAACTTCCTCGTCATCCACCCCGAGGAATGCATCGACTGCGGCGCTTGCGAGCCGGCTTGCCCCACCAAGGCCATCTTCGAGCTGAGCGCCCTGCCCCAGCAGTGGCAGGAATACGTCCAGCTCAACGCCGACCTCTCGAAGACCTGGCCCAACATCTCCACCAAGAAGGACGGCCTGCCCGACGCCGACCAGTGGAAGGACGTGGCCGAGAAGCGGCAGTACCTCGAGGGAGTCTGATCACCCCCCCCCGGGTCGGTCCCAGGAACTGCTCGAGCTCCTGGTCGATCAGCGCCAGCTCGTCCCGGGTCACCCGGCCGAACAGCCGCTTGATGCGACGCAGAATCGTCGCCGGGCGCTGGCGGTTTCGCCCGTGCCCGCCGCCCCTTGCGCCCACTACCCCCCTTTGCTACAAACCCCCGCGCAACGCCCAGGTGGTGGAACTGGTAGACACACCATCTTGAGGGGGTGGCGCCGCAAGGCGTGCGAGTTCGAATCTCGCCCTGGGCACCAATCCGTAGGACCGAGGGACCCGGCTCGCCGCCGGGTCCCTTCCCGTTTCCGGGCGTCGCCGGGCGGCGGCCTCGATGGCTTCCGTCGGGCGGGGCTCGTCCGGCTCGTCCCCCGCCGGGAGACATCCTGCGCTGCGGCCCTCCAGCGGTGCCCGCCCGCGATCTCTTCTGCGCCGAGTGCGGGGATCACGTCGGCAGGGGACGAGCCCCCCGCCCTACCTCTTGGGTGCGGGGGCAGGGGCCGCCGGCGCCTGGGAGGCGGGTGCGGGCGCCGGCTGGAGCGGCGCCGGCGCCGCGGGCGGCGGCGCCGCCGGCTGGGCCGGGGCCGCCTGGGGCCTCACCACCGAGCCGGAGCGGGAGGAGTTGTAGGCCAGCGTCAGCGAGGTGACCATGAAGATGAAGGCACAGACGCTGGTGACCTTGCCGAGGAAGGTCTGGGAACCGCGGCCGCCGAATACGGTCTGGGAGCCGCCGCCGAGGGCTGCTCCCATGCCGCCGCCCTTCCCGGCCTGGAGCAGGATGACCAGGATGAGGACGACGCTGACGACCACGTGGAGCACGGTGACGAGGGTGATCAACGGATGGCACCTTTCACGATCTGGGAGAAATCGGCGGCCTTGAGGCTGGCCCCGCCGACGAGCGCGCCGTCGACGTCCGGCTGGGCCATGAGCTCGGCGGCGTTGTCGGGCTTCACCGAGCCGCCGTACTGGATGCGGATCTGGTCGGCGGTGGCGCCGCACAGCTCGCGGAGCAGCGCCCGGATGGCGGCGTGGACCTCCTGGGCCTGGGCGGCGGTGGCGGTCCTGCCGGTGCCGATGGCCCACACCGGCTCGTAGGCCACGGTGACGGCGGCCATCGCCGACGAGGGGATGCCAGAGAGGCCGCCCCGCACCTGCCGCGAGACCACCTCCAGCGTCCTGCCGGCCTCGCGCTCGGCCAGGGTCTCCCCCACGCAGACGATGGGGCGCATGCCGGCGGCCAGGACCGCGCCGGCCTTCTTGCGCACCGTCTCGTCGTCCTCGCCGAAGAGCTGGCGGCGCTCGCTGTGGCCGACGATCACGTGCCGGCAACCGGCCTCGGCCAGCATGGGGGCCGAGACCTCGCCGGTGAAGGCCCCCTGCGCTTCCCAGTGGACGTCCTGGGCCGCCAGCGCGATGCGGGAGCCCTTGAGCGCCTCGGCGGCGGCGAGGAGCGCCGTGAACGGCGGCGCCACCGCCACCTCCACCTGGTCGGCCAGCCCCTCGGCCAGGCGGCGCAGCTCTCCCACCAGCGCGCGCGCCTCGGCCGCGGTCTTGTGCATCTTCCAGTTGCCGCAGACGAACTTCTTGCGGGCCACTTAGTCCTCCAGGACCTTCAGGCCGGGGAGCTCGCGCCCCTCGATGAACTCCAGGCTGGCGCCGCCGCCGGTGGAGACGTGCTTCATCTTCGACACCAGGCCGGCCTCCTCCACCGCCGCGGCGCTGTCACCGCCGCCCACCACCGTGACCGCCTGCGACTCGGCCATGGCCCTGGCGATGCCGAAGGTCCCCTCGGCCCACGGCTTCTGCTCGAAGAGCCCCATGGGACCGTTCCAGAACACCGTCCCCGCCGAGAGCACCCGCTGCCGGTAGGCGTCCAGGGTCCGCGGGCCGATGTCGAGCCCCATGAGCCCCTCGGGGATCTCCTTGCCGGGCGTGACCTCGCGCTTCGCCGTCTCCGTGGCCTCGGCGCCGCAGACGTGGTCCACCGGGAGCAGGAAGTCCACCTTGCGGGCCCGGGCTTTTTCGAGAAGGGACCGGGCCAGGTCCAGCTTGTCGGCCTCGACCCGGCTCTTCCCCACCGGCACCCCCTGCGCCTTGAGGAAGGTGTAGGCCATGGCGCCGCCCACGCAGACCGCGTCGGCCTTGGCGAGTAGGTTCTCGATGACCTTGATCTTGTCGGAGACCTTGGCGCCGCCGAGCAGGGCCACGAAGGGGTGCCGGGGCGAGCCCAGCGCCTTGCCCAGGTACTCGACCTCCTTCTGGATGAGGAACCCGGCGGCCTTCTCGTTCACGAACCTGGCCATGCCGGCGGTGGAGGCGTGGGCGCGGTGGGCGGTGCCGAAGGCGTCGTTGACCCACACGTCGCAGAGCGAGGCCAGCTCCTTGGCGAAGCCCTCGTCGTTGGCCTCCTCGCCCTTGTGGAAGCGCAGGTTCTCGAGGAGCAGCACCTGCCCCTCCCGGAGGTCCTTCACCAGCTTCCGGACGCCGTCGCCGACGCAGTCGTCGGCCAGGATCACATCCTGGCCAAGCAGCTCGGAGAGCC
>DASRTO010000385.1:0-5151 GCA_035655915.1 Anaeromyxobacteraceae bacterium | reverse complement strand
CGCTCGGCGGCGCCGTGGCTCTTGGTGGCCCTGGCGGCGCTCCTGGCCGCGCTCGGCTGGTTCTACTGGATGACGCTCGGGTAGCGACCGGCTACCATCCCGGCGTGATCCGCGCCGTGGCGGCGGCCTTCTCGGTCGCGTACTGGGCCCTCGTGATCGTGAGCATGCCCGTCTTCTTCGCGGGCGCGCTGCTCGTCTTCCTCGCCACCGCCGCCCTCGACCGCCGCCGCGTGGCACTGCACCTCTACTCCTGCTTCTGGGCGTCGTTCTACGTCTACGTGAACCCGCTGTGGCGGGTGCGGGTGCTCGGGCGCGGCAAGCTCCCCTGGCGCGGCCCGGCGGTGATCGTGTCCAACCACCTCTCCCTGGTGGACATCCTGGTGCTCTACGGGCTCTACCGGCCCTTCAAGTGGGTCTCCAAGGAGGAGAACTTCAAGGTCCCCGTCGTCGGCTGGAACATGGCCCTGAACGGCTACGTCCGCCTCGCCCGCGGAGACCGCGGCTCGATCCGTCACATGATGGAGCGGAGCCTGGCGCTGCTGCGGCAGGGCTCGCCGCTGCTCATCTTCCCCGAGGGGACCCGCTCCCCCACCGGCGAGCTGCAGTCCTTCAAGATGGGGGCCTTCACGCTGGCGAGGGAGGCCGGCTGCCCGGTCTTCCCGGTGGCGCTCACCGGCACCGCCGACTCGCTGCCCAAGCGGGGGCTCGTCCTCCGCAGCACCATGCGGGCGGTGGCGGAGGTGCTCGACCCCATCGACCCGGCGTCCCTTCCCGGCGCGGACGCGCTCCGCGATGCCGCCCGGGCCGCCATCGCGGCGGCCATCGAGCGGAGGCGCGCCGGGACGGATGCGAACAGGGTCGGAATGGCGTGAAGGGGGAAAGCAGAAACGCCGCGGTCTCGGACCACGTGGCCGGAGAGCTGACCGTCAGGTTCGAACCCGGTCGGACGCGCACGCCGGCGGGCAGGCTCTGATCTTCAGAGGTCGATGCAGTCCACGAAGAGGACCTCGTCCTTCAGCGAGCGGATGCGCTCGAGGAGATCGGGCGATGGGCGCTCGTCGAGGTGGATGGTGCAGCAGGCGGCCTGGGCCTGGTCGAAGATCGTGTTCTCCACCTCCTCGACGTTGATGCCGGCCTCCCTCACTGCGCCGAGGACGTTGGCCAGGACCCCCACCTTGTCGTAGTGGCGGACCACCAGGCGCGCCTTGGCCGGGGACTTGCGGGCGATGTTGACGCAGTTGGGCACGCGGCCGGTGCGCACGAAGGTCTCCACCACCCGCACCGCCTCGCGGGCGATGGCGTCCTGGGCCTGGGCGGTGGAGGCGCCGATGTGGTGGGTGCCGTAGACGTTGGGGAGCCGGCACAGCTCGCTGTCGAAGTCGGCCTGTCCCTTCTCCGGCTCGCCGGCGTGGACGTCGAGCCCCACCCGGATGCGCCCGGCCCGCGCCGCCTCCAGCAGCGCCGGCTGGTCCACCAGCTCCGCCCGGGCGGTGTTGAGCAGGATGGCCCCCGGCTTCATGGCGGCCAGCACCTCCCGCGACACCAGGCCCCGGGTCTCCTTGGTCAGGGCCAGGTGCAGCGAGAGCACGTCGGCCTGGCGCGCCGCGGCCAGCACGTCCGGGGCCCGCTCCACGCCCAGCGCCTTGGCCCGCCCCTCGTCGAGCGAGCGCGACCAGGCCAGCACCCGCATGCCAAAGGCCTGGGCGCGCCGGGCCACCTCCCGGCCGATGGCCCCCAGGCCCAGCAGGCCCATGGTCCCTCCCTGGAGGCCCTGGGCCTCGGAGAAGGTCTTCTTGTCCCACTTGCCGGCCCGCAGCCGCTCCACGTTGTCGGGGATGCGGCGGTCGAGGGCCACCATCAGCCCCATCGCCAGCTCGGCCACGGCCACGGCGTTCATGCCCGGGCAGTTGGAGACGTAGATCCCCAGGCGCGAGGCCGCGGCCACGTCGATGGTGTTCGTGCCCGCGCCGGCGCGCACCACCAGCGAGAGGGCCTCCGCCTTGTCGAAGACCTCGGCCGCCACCTGCTTGGAGCGGACCACCAGCACCGTGGCGGCCTGGGCCGCCTGGGGCAGGTCCTTGGCCGGCAGGTCGGGGCGGTAATCCACCTCCAGGCCCAGGGCTCCGAAATCGGAGAGCCGATCGCGGGGGAAGGCGTCGGCGACGAGGACGCGCATGGGATCCTCCTCCGGGACGGCCCCGAGGATAGGCGCAGCCGCGGCGCGCCGGCAACGGATTGGGCGGGGCGCGCCCGGGCCGGCAGCGGCGGCGCCGGGTGACGCCCGGGACTATGGACGGCGGGCGCGGGGCGCGGGTATGTTCGCGGGCCCATGAAGAGCAAGACCAAGCGCGGCGCCAGGCGCGCCTCGTCTCGAGGTGGGGCGGCCCGGCGGGGAGGGGCGGCGCGGCGTCCCTCGAGGCGGGCGACGCCCGGCCGGGCGTCCGCGGCGGGCGGCCGGGCCCGCTGGCTGCGCGAGACCTGGGGCGCGGCGGTGGCCAAGGCCAAGGAGCGCCGCCCCGAGTTCTCGACCACCAGCGGCATCCGGCTCCAGCCGGTCTACGCCCCCGAGGACGTGAAGCCCGGCCTGGCCCGGCGGCTCGGCCTCCCCGGCGAGTACCCCTTCACGCGCGGGGTGCAGCCGACCATGTACCGGGGCCGCTTCTGGACCATGCGCCAGTACGCCGGCTTCGGCACCGCCGAGGAGTCGAACCGCCGCTACCGCTACCTCTTGCAGTCGGGCCAGACCGGCCTCTCGGTGGCCTTCGACCTCCCCACGCAGATGGGGCGCGACTCGGACCACCCGCGCGCCCGCGGCGAGGTGGGCAAGGTGGGCGTGGCCATCGACTCGATCGAGGACATGGCCACCCTCTTCGACCAGATCCCGCTCGGCGAGGTCTCCACCTCGATGACCATCAACGCCACCGGCGGGATCCTGCTGGCCCTGTACCAGGCCATCGGCGAGCGGCAGGGGGTCGCGCCCTCCGAGCTGCAGGGGACCATCCAGAACGACATCCTCAAGGAGTACGCGGCCCGCGGCACCTACATCTACCCCCCGCAGGCCTCACTTCGGATCATCACCGACATCTTCGCCTACACGGCCAAGGTGATGCCCAGGTGGAACCCCATCTCCATCTCCGGCTACCACATCCGCGAGGCCGGCTCGACGGCGGTGCAGGAGGTGGCCTTCACCCTCGCCGACGGGGTGGCCTACGTGGAGGCGGCGGTGCGCGCCGGTCTGGACGTGGAGGCCTTCGCCGGGCGCCTCAGCTTCTTCTTCAACGCCCATAACAACCTGCTGGAGGAGGTGGCCAAGTTCCGGGCCGCCCGCCGCCTGTGGGCCCGCATCATGAGGGAGCGCTTCCAGGCCCGGGACCCCCGCTGCATGATGCTGCGCTTCCACACCCAGACCGCGGGCTCCATGCTCACCGCGCAGCAGCCAGACAACAACGTGGTGCGGGTGACGCTGCAGGCGCTGGCGGCGGTGCTGGGCGGCACCCAGTCGCTGCACACCAACTCGCGCGACGAGGCGCTGGGGCTCCCCACCGAGGACTCGGTGCGCATCGCGCTGCGTACCCAGCAGATCGTGGCCAACGAGTCGGGCGCCGCCGACGTCATCGACCCCCTGGGCGGATCCTGGATGGTGGAGAGCCTCACCGACGAGATCGAGGGAAGGGCGGAGGCCTACCTGCGCCGCATCGACGAGATGGGGGGCATGGTGGAGGCCATCTCCAGGGGCTACGTGCAGCGGGAGATCCAGGACTCGGCGTACGCCTGGCAGAGGCAGGTGGAGGCGAGGCAGCAGGTGGTGGTGGGAGTGAACGCCTACCGCTCCGAAGAGCCGCCGGTGGAGGTGATGAAGGTGGACCCGGCGCTGGAGGCGCGGCAGGTGGAGCGGCTGGCGGCCTTCCGCGCCCGGCGCGACTCGGCGGCGGCGCGGCGGGCGGTGGACGCGCTGCGCCAGGCGGCGCGCGGGCGGGAGAACCTCATGCCGCTCATCCTCGCCGCCGTGAAGGCCGAGGCCACCCTGGGGGAGGTGAGCGACGCCCTGCGGGACGTCTTCGGCGAGTACCGCGAGACGGTGGTAGTCTAGCGGTCCACGGTGGCCGACAAGCCGAAAGGATCCCCGGCGCACACGCCGCCGCCGGTGCTCCAGCGCGTGCCGCGCCCGCCGGCTCCGGGCGCTCCGGCTGGGCCGCCAGCGGCGCGCCCCGGCGCCCCCTCGGCCGGTCCTCCCGCGCCGCCGGGCGGCCCCCCGGCCTCGCCCGCCGGGGTCTCCGCCGGATCGCCGCCGGGTGCGGGCCGCCCGGCCGCGCCCGGTGCCCCGGCTCCGGCGGTCCCGGTCCCGGGGCGCGGGCTGCCGGCGCCGGAAGTCACCGCCGCCGCCGCCATCGCCGCCGGGCTGCCTCACGAGGGGCCGCTCGCCAAGGACTCGCCGCTGCACCTCTACTACCTCGCCACCGCGGCGCAGGCGGCGGGCCGGCTCACCGTCGGCTCCGAGCGGGGCGGCTACGCCCTCACCTTCAAGAAGGGGGTGGTGGAGCACGCCGCCTCGACCTTCCGGCAGGACGACCTGGGCACCTTCCTGGTCAAGCGGGGGGTGGTGGGCGAGGCGCAACTCTCCCAGGCCCAGGAGGCGCGCGGCAAGTTCGGCGGCGACCTGGTCTCGGCGCTGGTCGGGCTGCGCCTCATCGACCCGGCGGCCACCTTCCAGGTGCTTCAGGAGCACGGGGCTGGCCTGGTGTGGCGGGCGCTGGCCGCCGATGGCGGGACCTGGCGCTGGGAGCCGGGGATGGCGCCGCCGCCGTCGTCCTTCCCGCTGGGATCGCGGTGGGGGATGCTCTGCGACGCGGTGCGCCGCCTCGACGCCCCCGGAGTGCAAAAGCGGCTCGGCGGGCGCGCGGGGCGGGTCGCCACCCGGGTGGGCGGCCGCATCGACGTCAACGACCTCAAGCTCACCTCGCACGAGGTGCGGGTGTGCGCGCTCTTCGACGGGGTGCGCACCATCGAGGAGATCGCCTCCGCCCAGCCCGCCGAGGCGGACCTGGTGCGGCGCATGGCCCTGCTCCTGGCCGAGTCCGAGCTGCTGGCCTTCGGGGCCGAGCGTCCCGGAGCCGCCGCGCCCAGGCCGGCCGCGGCCGCCGCGCCGCCGCC
>DASRTO010000384.1:0-5463 GCA_035655915.1 Anaeromyxobacteraceae bacterium | reverse complement strand
CTTCGGCCTCGGCACCGAGCACGTGGGCGAGCGCAAGCTTCCCGCCGAGGCCGAGGGCGACGACGGCCGGTACGACGGCCCGAAGCTGCTCGAGGAGGTGTCGCCGGTCCGCACCTTCGCCGACGACAAGGTGCTGTACCTCACAGGGGTGCCGCTCTCCATGAAGCCCGGCCCGCTGGGCGAGCCGCCGTGCTACGGGTTCGCCCGCTACGGCGGCGACCGGGCGGTGGTCTCCACGGCGCTCCTGCCTCCGCGGGGGGTCACCGAGGCCAGCATCGAGAGGTTCCACCGGCGGCTGGCCCGCGAGTCGGTCCACTACGTGGGCCACCTGTGGGATCTGCACCACTGCCTCGACGCGCGCTGCGCCATGCACCCCTCCTGGTCGCCGCTGCTCGGGGACGACCCGGGCCACGACCTCGACTCCTTCTGCCGGGACAAGAGCGAGCAGCGCATCCGCCTGGCGAAGACCTAACGGCCCCCGCCGGCCGTCCCCCATGTCGCGTCCGCACTACCTGGGCCCCACCTACCGGCTGGGCTCGGAGCCGCCGCCCGAGGAGCCCCAGGGGCTCACGCGCCTATGGAGGTGGCTCCGGCCGCGCCTCTGGCCGCTCCGCGCCCGCCACGGGGCGGCGGCGCTGGCCGCCGCGGTGTGGGCGCTGGGCCTGTACGGCCTCCTCTTCATGGCGCGCCTTCCGGGCCGCCTCCCCACCAGGCTCGACTGGCGGGCCGCCGCCGCCCTGGTGGAGCGGGACGCGCGCCCCGGCGACGCGGTGGCGCTCTCCCCGGTGTGGGCCGAGCGGGCGCGGGAGCTCCTGCCAGAGCGGTTGCCGGCCCACCCGGGTGCGCCGCTGGTGGTGATGGCCTACCCTGGCTACGCGCCCGGCGCTGAGGACCTGGTGGGCGTCCGGCGGGTGTGGCTCCTCTCGCTCCCCGAGGCCCCGGGGGCCGACCGCGCCATCGCCCGGGACCTCGCGGCCCGTTCCTCCGGCGTCGACGGCCCGCAGCGGCTCGGGGCCATCGAGGTCACGCGCTACGACCTGCGGAGCCCGGTGCTGCCGCTGGCCTTCCTTCCCGACCGGCTGGGCTCGGCGCGGGTGCGCCTGGGCGACGCCCCCTGCCCGGCCGGGCGCGACGGCGTCTTCCGCTGCCCGGGCCCGCCCTGGCTGCGAGTGGCCCGGCAGGTGCGGGAGATGGACTTCCTGCCCCGCCCCTGCGTCTACGCCCACCCCGGTCCCGACCCCGCTTCCCCGCTGACCATCGAGCTCCCCGAGGTGCCCATGGGCCGGGTCCTGCGCGGCCACACCGGCATCGCCGGCGACGCCGCGCGGCGCGGCAGTGCGCCGGTGCGCCTCTCCGTGAAGGTTGACGGCGAGGAGCTGGGCGCAGTGGAGGAGCCGCCGCGCCGGCCGGGCTGGCACGTCTTCCAGCTGGACACCACCCGCCAGGCCGGGCGGCCGCACCTGCTCACCTTCACGGTCGCCGCCAGGGACCCCAGCGCGCGCTGGTTCTGCTTCGAAGCCATGACCCTGCCGTAAGCGGAGCCGGCCCCATCCCCATGCCGCGCCTGCTGGCCCTCCTTCCCCGCAGCGGCCGCCACCGCGCCGGCCTCCTCTGGGCGCTCGCCGTGCTGGTGGTGGCGGCGTGGACCTCGCCCGCGGTTGGCATCTCCCGCGACGAGAGCGTCTACTTCTCCGCGGCCGAGAGCTACGCCACCTGGTGGGGACGGTTCCTGCGCTCGCCGGCCGCCGCGGTGGACGAGGCCGATCGTTTCTTCGGCGCCAACCGCGAGCACCCGCCCCTGGGCAAGACCGTCTTCGGCCTGACGCACGCCCTCCTCTCCCAGGGGCTCGGCCTGCCGCACCGGGCCGGCTTCCGGGCCGGGGCCTTCCTCTTCGCGGCGGCCCTGGCCTGGCTGCTCTGCCTATGGGGCTGGGACCTGGCCGGGCGCGGCGGCGGGCTCCTCGCCCCGGCGCTCTTCTTCCTGGTGCCGCGCCACTTCTACCACGCCCACCCCGCGGTGCTGGACCTGCCGCTGACCACCCTCTGGCTCGCCACCAGCTACGCCTTCTGGCGGAGCCTCCTGGCCCCGCGGGAGGGGCGCTCGCCGCTCCGCGCCGCGGTGGCGGCCGGCCTCCTCCTCGGCGCGGCGGTGGCCACCAAGCACACCGCCTGGTTCCTCCCGCCGCTGCTCCTCGTCCACTGGCTCGCCACCCACTGGCGCCAGGTCGCCCGGGGGCCGCTGCGGGATCGCCTCCTCGCCGTGCCGGCCGCCTTCCCGGCCATGCTGGTCCTCGCCCCGCTCGTGCTCCTGGCCCTCTGGCCCTGGCTGTGGCGAGAGCCCTTCCCCCGGCTCCGCGAGTACCTGGGCTTTCACCTGCACCACGAGAACTACCCCTGGCACTACCTGGGCTCGCTCCTGCGCGAGCCGCCCTTCCCCGTGGCCTACCCGTTCGTGGTGACCGCGCTCACGGTCCCGGCCGCCTCGCTCGCCGCCATGGCCGGCGGCTTCCTGCACTCGGCGGCGCGCCTCGTCCAGGGCCTGTGGCGGCGGGCCGAGGGGGTGGACGTCCCGCTCGAGGCGCTGCTCCTCCTGAACGCCCTGTTCCCGTTCGCGCTCATCGCCTGGCCGACGGTACCCATCTTCGGGGGGGTGAAGCACTGGCTTCCGGCCATGCCCTTCCTGGCGCTGCTCGGGGCGCGCGCCATCGTCACCGCCGCCCGCCTGCTCGCGCCGTCCGCCCCGGCCCTGGCTGGCGCGGCGCTGGCCGCGGCGGCGCTCGTCCCGGCGGCCTGGCAGGTCGGGCACAGCCACCCCTTCGGCACCGCCGCCTACAACGAGCTGGCCGGCGGCGCGGCCGGGGCCGCCTCGCTGGGGATGCAGCGCCAGTTCTGGGGCGACAACATGGTGGCGGTGCTGCCGGCGGTGAACGAGCACGCCGCGCCGGGGGCCCGGGTCTGGTTCCAGGAGGCGACCTGGCTGGCGGTGCAGGCGTACCAGCGCGACGGGGTGCTCCGCGCCGACCTGCGATGGGCCAACGACGCCGAGGACGCGGACGTCTCGGTGTGGCACTATCACCACGAGTTCCGGGACAAGGAGTACCGGACCTGGACCGCCTTCGGCACGGCCCGGCCGGTGGCGGGGGTCTACCTCGACGAGGTACCGCTGGTGCAGGTCTACGCCCGGCCGGGTGCGTGGCGGTGAGGAGCGGGGCCGCAGGCCCACTCGTCGCGGCGATCCCCTGGCATCTCGATCGCTTCCGTAGGGCGGGGGCTCGTCCCCCGCCAGGGCTCGACGCGGGCGATCGCCGCCATCATTTCATCAGACCGCGGCTCCCACCTCGGGCGCGAAGCGCGGCCGGGCCAGGATGTCCACCACCTCGGCGTCGGTGACGCGCCGGGCCTCCTGGTACCACTGCTCCACGCCCGAGGCGGTAGCCGGCCTCACCAGCGCCACCACCGCCGCGGCGCGCCCGGCCAGCAGGTCGGCGATGGGAGCAGCCGCCACCGGGGCCGCCACCACCAGCTTCCCCACCGCGCGCCCGTGCACCGCCTCCACCGCCACCCTCATCTTGGCGCCGCTGGCGATGAGGTCGTCCACCAGGATCACCGTCCGCCCCGCCAGGACCGGAAGCGCCCGTCCTGCGCGGTAGAGCCAGACCCGCCGCGCCACCTCGCCCTCGGCGCGGCGGATGGCGTCGGAGAGCGCCTCGGTGGCGACGCCCAGCACGCCCGCCATCCCGAGGTTGACGAGGCGCGCTCCGCCCTCGGCGACCGCGCCGAGCCCCATGTCCGGCGCGCCCGGCGCGCGCACCTTGCACGCCACCAGGACCTCGAAGGGGAGGGCGAGCAGCCTCGCCACCTGCCATCCCACCGGGACGCCCCCGCGCGGGATCGCCAGCACCAGCCCGTCCGGGGCGGCGTGGGGCGCGAGGGCCCTGGCGAGGTAGATGCCGGCCT
This sequence comes from Anaeromyxobacteraceae bacterium, assembly GCA_035655915.1. Classification (GTDB taxonomy): domain Bacteria; phylum Myxococcota; class Myxococcia; order Myxococcales; family Anaeromyxobacteraceae; genus DASTPH01. The sequence continues at coordinate 1,506 of DASRTO010000384.1, read as the reverse complement.
CCTCCCGATCGAGGAACCGCATGTCCCAAGGATGGGCAGTCCTGCCAGGGCCGCCAGTCGCCCCTTTGGGGATCCGCCCCCCCCATCCGTGCCCGCTCCCGTCCGGGCCAGGAGGGCTTACCCATGGGACATGACAGCCAAGCACCTGCTGTTCGAGTCGGCCGCGCGGGACGCGGTGCTTCGCGGCGCCGCCGCCATGGCGAACGCGGTGAAGGTCACGCTCGGCCCCAAGTCGAAGTGCGTCCTCATCGAGAGGCGGTGGGACCGGCCCATCGTCTGCAACGACGGCGTCACCATCGCCAAGGAGATGGAGCTGTCGGACCCGGAGGAGAACCTGGGCGCGCGCATGATGCGCGAGGCGGCCGAGCGCACCGGCGAGGCGGTCGGCGACGGCACCACCACCGCCACCTTGCTGGCCCACGCCGTCTTCGCCGAGGGGGTGAAGAACGTCGCCGCCGGCGCCAGCGCCGTGGAGCTCCGGCGCGGCCTGGAGCGCGGCGTGCGGGCGGCGGTGGCGAGCCTCCGGACCCAGTCCCAGCCGGTGAAGAGCCGCCGGGAGAAGGCCCAGGTGGCCACCATCTCGGCCCACAACGACGCCGCCATGGGGGAGCTGGTGGCCGACGCCGTGGAGAAGGTGGGCGGCGAGGGGGTCATCTCGGTGGAGGAGGCCAAGGGGACCGAAACCACCCTGGAGGTGGTGGAGGGGATGCAGTTCGACCGCGGCTACCTCTCCCCCTACTTCATCACCGACGCCGACCGCATGGAGTGCGTCCTGGAGGACGCGCTGATCCTCATCTCGGAGCGGCGCATCTCGGTGATGAAGGACCTCATCCCGCTGCTGGAGCAGGTGGTGAAGATGGGGCGGCCGCTGCTGGTGGTGGCGGAGGAGGTGGAGGGGGAGGCGCTGGCGACGCTGGTCCTGAACAAGGTGCGGGGTGCCCTCCCCTGCGTCGCCGTGAAGGCCCCCGGCTTCGGGGACCGGCGCAAGGCCATGCTGGAGGACCTGGCCATCCTCACCGGCGGCGAGATGGTGGCCGAGGAGCTGGGCCTGAAGCTCGAGCACGTGGCACTGGAGCACCTGGGCCGGGCGCGGCGGGTGGTGGTGGCGCGCGAGACCACCACCGTCATCGGCGGCGGCGGCGACAAGCGGGCCATCGCCGACCGGGCCGAGCAGCTGCGCAAGCAGATCGAGGAGGCGAAGAGCGACTACGACAAGGAGAAGCTGCGCGAGCGGCTGGGGAAGCTCGCCGGCGGCGTGGCGGTGATCCGCGTGGGCGCCCCCACCGAGTCGGAGCTGAAGAGCCGCAAGGAGGCGTTCGAGGACGCCATCGCCGCCACCAAGGCGGCGGTGGCCGAGGGGATTGTCCCCGGCGCCGGGCTGGCGCTGCTGCGCGCCATCGACGCGGTGGCGGCCGCGGAGGCGGCCTGCCAGGGCGACGAGCGGACCGGGCTCGCAATCCTGAAGCACGCCCTCACCATCCCCACCCGCCAGATCGCGCTGAACTC
>DASRTO010000383.1:0-29902 GCA_035655915.1 Anaeromyxobacteraceae bacterium | reverse complement strand
CCTTGCGCCGGTCGTGGGCGATGAGCACCACCCGCTTGCGCGTGCGCATCGGCACCTGGGCGGATTCCATGCGGACCTCCTCGCGGCCGTCCCCTCCTGGCCGCGCGCGGCGATTCTCCCCCGCCGGCCCGGCCCGGGGGGGTGGCCCGAGGGGGGGCCCCGCGGTCAGGCGACCAGCGCCTCGTCGAGGTAGCACCAGCCCCAGGTCTCCCCCGGCTGGAACGACCGTATGAGCGGGTGGCCAGTGGAGCGGAAGTGCCCGGTGGCGTGCTTCCCCGGCGAGGAGTCGCAGCAGCCGACGTGGCCGCAGATCCGGCATAGGCGGAGCTGCACCCAGCGCCCGCCGCTCTTCAGGCACTCCTCGCAGCCTTCCGGCGTGCGGGCCGGCAGGTCCTTGGCCATGCCGAGGTGGGAACAGGTCACGGGAGACTCCTGTCCGGACGCGGTCGGGGTGGTCCGGGTCGGGCAGCCATAAGCTCGGGCGGACCGCCGCGCCTCCTCGCGCCGGGGGGCTCGCCAACGAACGCTGACCCCCGTCCGGGTCGGCACCCGTGTGCGGCCCGCCCGGGCTGCGGCCAGCCCCTTAAGCGGGATGGATCTCGCAGCACCAGGAGGAGGACCGCATGCTGACGAACAGCAAGGCCACGGCCATGCTACCGGTGGTGGACATGGCGCGCGCCCGGAGGTTCTACGAGGAGACGCTGGGCCTGCCGGCCGGGAGCGCCCGGCCGAACGGCGAGACCCTGTACCAGGCCGGCGGGACCTCGTTCGCGCTCTACCCGCGCGACACTCCGACCCGCGCCGACCACACCGCCCTGTCCTTCCAGGTGAAGGACATCGCCGCGGAGATGCAGGCGCTGCGGGCCCGCGGGGTGCGCTTCGAGGAGTACGACCTGCCCGGCCTCAAGACCGTCGAGGGGGTCTGCGTGCTGGGCGCTGAGCGGGCCGCCTGGTTCCGCGATCCCGAGGGCAACACCCTCTGCATCCACCAGGACGGGTAGGGGCCGGGGGCCGGCACGGCGCCGCCAGCCGGGCTGCCGGGTCTCCGTGCCCCGCCCGCCGTGGAGGCGGGGCGGGCCCGGCACCTGTCCGCCCGGCCCGTATACTGGGCCCGTGGTGGCCTCCCGCCATCCCATCCTGCAATCGCCCGCTGACTGGGCCGAGGCCGTGGCGGCGCTGCCGGCGGCCGGGCCGCTCCCGCTCCGCACCGCGCTGGTCCCGAGCGAACGCCACGCCCACGTGCTGCGGCGCGCCCTGCTGCGCTCGGGGCGCCGCCCGTCGCTGGCCGGGACGCGCCTGGTCGGGCCCCTGACCCTGGCGCGGGAGATCCTGGCCGAGGCCGGGCGCGACCTGCGGCCGGGCGAGGAGGCGCTCCGCCCGGCGCGGCTCTTGGCCCTCTTCGAGGAGGACCTGCCCCTCCGGCACTTCCCCCTGGAGCTCCTGCGCCGCACCCCGGGCTGGCCGGAGGCCTTCGCCGCCGCCATCGGCGATCTGGAGGGCGCGGGCCTTCGGCCGGACCGGCTGCCGGCCGGCCCGGCGGCCTTTGGCGACCTGGCCCTCCTTTGGAGCCGCCTCGACGTCGCCGCCGGGGGGAGCCGGACCGCGGCCAGCCTGTTCCTGGAATCGGCGGCGCTGCTCCGGGCCGGGGCCCGCCCGGACACGGGCCCCATCCTCGCCGCCGTCACCGGCCGGGAGACCGCGGCCCAGGCCGCCTTCCTGCGAGCCCTCCCCGGCGCCACCGTGGCGCTCCTCGCCGCCCGGCCGCTCCGCGAACGGCACCTCTCGCGGGTGGCGGCGCTGTACGGCGCAGCGGCCCGCGAGGCGCTCGAGGGCGCGCCGCCGCCGGCTGCGGCCGCCACCGAGCGCGACCTGCTGGCCCGCTCCCTGTTCTCCACCCCCGAGGCCCTGGGCGATCCGGAGCGGCCGCGCAGCCGCGGAGCCGACGGCACGGTCCTCCTCGAGGAGCACGCCGGCGTCGAGGCCGAGATCGAGGCCGCGGCGGAGTGGGTGGCCCGCGAGGTGCTGGAGCGCCGCACGCCGCTCCAGGAGGTGGCGGTCCTCCTGCCGGCCCACGACCCGCTGGCCTCGCTGGTGGCGAGCCGCCTGGCGCGCCTGCGCTGGCGGGGCGGGCCGCTCCCGGTCCACGTCGCCGGCCGGCTCCCGGCGACCGCCCTCGCCGGCGGGGCGCGCGCCCTGGCGCTGGTGCGGGCCCTGGCCGCCTTCCTCCCGGCCGAGCGCCTGGCCCCGCTGCTGCCGGCGCTGCGGGCCCCGCGCCCGGACCGCGACCACCTGAGCCACGCCGAAGGCACCCGGCTGGCCTGGTCGCTCGGGACGGTGGGCGGAAACGTCGCCCAGCCCGGCGGGGCGCTGGACTGGTCGCGGCGCGCCGGGGATCGCGAGGCCCAGCTGGAGCAGGTGCTGGCCCGGTGGGCCCGCGACCCCGCGGCCGAGGAGCGGGAGGGCTGGGCCCTGCGTCCGCTCCTCGAGGCCCTGCGCGCCGTCCGGCCGGCCCTGGAGGCCCTGGTGGCGCTGGCCCGCCTGGTGGTGGAGGGCCGGCCCCTCTCCGAGATCGCCCCGGCGCTCCTGGGCTTCCTGGAGGTCTGGCTCCTCTCGCCGGGCCAGGGGATCCCGGTCCACCGCCTGCTGGCCCCGGCCCTGGAGGCCGCCCTCGGCGATGTGGCGGTGGCGGCCGTCCGCGGAGTCGACGCCCTGGAGGTGGTGGCGGAGCGGCTCGAGGCGCTGCGCCTCCCCACGGTCCGCTTCGGCGAGCCGGCGGTGTACGTGGGCACCGTGGCCGGCGCGGCCGGGCTGGAGTTCCAGGCGGTGCGGGTCCTCGGCCTGTGCGAGGGCGCCCTCCCCTCGGCCGCCCGCGAGGACGCGGTCCTCCCCGACGCGGCCCGCCGGGAGGCGCATCCGTGGCTGGTGCCGCTCTCGGAGGACCGGGTGCTGGGCCAGCTCCAGGCCCTCGACCGCGCCGTGCGCGGCGCCACCCGCGCCGTGGCCCTCTCGGCGCCGCGGAGCGACCTGGACCGGGGCGAGCGCGAGGCCTCGTCGGTCCTGATCGAGGCCGGCGCGGCGCTGGGCCGCCCCGACCCGCGCCGGGAGGACCCGGTCCCCGACCTGCGCTCGCTGGAGCGCACCGCCTTCGGCCCGGCCCGGGAGGCCGCCGCCCGCTTCCGCGAGGACCATCCCATCTCCGAGGTGGCCTGGCAGGATCGGGCCGCCGGCCGGGGCGAGGTGCCTCCCGCCTGGACGGCCGAGCCCCACCTCGACCTGTCGCGGATCGGGGCCCTGCTCCACCCGGCGGGCCTGGGGCCGGTCGACGGCCTCCTCGGCCCCGGCGACCCCTCTTTGCGCCTGCCCGGCCTCCACCCGGACCGGCCCATCTCCGCCTCGGCCCTGGAGCGGCTCCTCACCTGCCCGCTGGCCTTCCTCTACCAGCGGCTGCTGCACTGGGAGGAGCCGGCCGGCGCGCCCTCGCTGCGGGAGCTGGAGCCGCTCTCCTACGGCGGCCTGTTCCACCAGGTGATGGAGGCGTTCTACCGGGAGCACGGCCAGGCCTTCGTGGCGCGGGAGCGCACCCTGGCCCACTGGAAGAGGCTGGCCCGCGAGGTGGCCGCCCAGCACATCGAGGCGCTGCTGGCCACCTACCCGCTGGTGGGCGGCGGGGTGGCCGACAAGGAGCGCGGCCGCCTGCTGCAGGAGGTCGAGGGTTTCCTCGACTACGACTGGGGCCTGCCGCTGTCGCGCTTCGTGGGGGTGGAGCGGCCCTTCTCCGGCCTCTCGCTGGAGGCGGGCGGCCTGCGCCTCCACGTGCGCGGCTACGTCGACCGCCTCGACGTGGAGGGCGATCACGCCCTGGTGCGGGACCTCAAGACCGGGAGGGCCCATCCGCGGAGCGGGGACGAGAAGGACCCCACGCCCGGCCGGGACGTCCAGCTCGGGCTCTACGGCCTGGCCGCGGAGGCGCTGGCCCGCGAGTGGGGCCTCCCGCCGAGGATCCAGGCCGCCTACGCCTACGCCCGCAGCGGCGAGGAGCGCGCCTTCCGCGACGACTACCCGGCGCTGGCGGCGGCCACCCGCGCCTGGCTGGCCCTGGCGGCCCGCCTCCTCACCGAGCGGGCCTTCCCCCCGACGCCGCTCGACCGCGACTGCACCGTGTGCCCCTTCTCCCCGGTGTGCGGCTCGGCGGTGCCCGCCCGCGCCGCCGCCGCCACCGCGGCCGGGGGAGCGGTCGGCGACTTCCTGCGCCTCAAGGGGGTGGAGGGATGACCGCCCGCCGGCCGGCTCCCGACCAGCGCCACCGCGACGCCGCCGTGGCGGCGCGAGGGGTGAACGTGCTGGTGGACGCCGGCGCCGGCACCGGCAAGACCACCCTGCTCGTCTCGCGGCTGGTGGAGATGGTGGCTCCCGCCGACGACGCCTGGCCGCCGGTGCCGCTCGGCCGCGTGGCGGCCATCACCTTCACCCGCAAGGCCGCCGGGGAGCTCAAGCTCAAGGTGAGGGAGCGGTTGCTCGGGGAGCTGGCCGCCGGCGCCTCGGCGGAGCGGCGGCGGCGCCTCTCCCAGGCCCTGGCCGAGGCCGACACCGCCTTCATCGGCACCATCCACGGCTTCGCCGATCGCCTGCTGCGCCTCCACCCCGTCGAGGCCGGCCTCTCGCCGTCCTACCAGGTGGTGGAGGACGCGGCCCCCCTGTGCCGCGAGGCCTTCGAGCTGCTGCTCCAGGCGGCCGAGGCCGGGCGCCTGCCCGAGGAGCTGTCCGGGACCCCCTGCGACCCGGCGCGGGCGCGCGAGGCCCAGGAGCACCTGCGCGCCGCGCTCCGCGCCGAGGTGACGCTGGAGACCCGCCAGGGGAGGTGGCGGGACTGGCGCGGGCTGGACGCGCTCTTCGAGGGCTTCGTGCTCCACCGCGACGTCCCGCCCGCCGAGCGGCCGGCCGCGCCCTTCCGGCTCGAGGAGTTCCGTGAGCCGGCCGAAGCCATGCGGCGCCTCGCCGCCCGCTCGCAGGGCCCGGGGCGGGGATCGCAGGCGGTGCAGGCGCTGGCCCGGCGGCTGGGCGAGGCGCTCCGGGACTCGGATCCGGTGGAGATCCACCGCCAGGTGGCCCATCTGCTGCGCCGGGTACCGGGCGACCGGAATCTTCAGAAGCGGCGCGACTTCGCGGACGACCCGGAGGGCTGGGAGGCGTGGAAGGCCTGGCGAAGCGACGCAGATGGCCCCGCGCTGCGGGAAGCCATGACCCGGCCGCTGCGCCGCTTCATGGCCACCCGGCTGGTGCGCTGCTTCCCGGCGGTGGTGGCCATGTACCATCGGGTCAAGGCGCGGCGCCGCGCCCTGGATCAGGTGGACCTCCTGCTCCGGCTCCGCGACCTGCTGCAGCGGGATCGGGCCGTGCGCGCCGAGCTGCAGGGCCGGCTCGACCACGTCCTCGTGGACGAGTTCCAGGACACCGACCCCTTGCAGGCCGAGATCGTCCTCTACCTGTGCGAGGAGGCGCCGCGGGCGGAGCGCTGGCGCGAGGTGCGGCTCCGCCCCGGCAAGCTCACCCTGGTGGGCGATCCCAAGCAGTCCATCTACCGCTTCCGCCGGGCGGACATCGGCGTCTACGAGGCGGTGCGCGGCATCGTGACCGGGGGCCCCCACTTGCTGGCGCCGCTCACCACCAGCTTCCGCTCCGAGCCGGCCCTGGTGGCTCACCTCAACGACCGCTTCGACGAGATCCTGGGCCGCCCCGAGCCCGGCCAGCCCGACTTCGACGCCGCCGCCGGCACCGTCCGCAACCAGCGCCTGGTGGAGTGGCGCCCGCGGCGGCGCCGCTCCTGCGTGGCCGTGCTCCCCTTCGCCACCCGGGAGGGCACCGCCGAGGCCGACCGCGCCCGCGAGGCCGCCGCGCTCGCCGCCTGGGTCCGCGCCGCCGTCGAGGGAGGGCGCGAGACCGTCGCCGACCCCGACACCGGGGAGGAGCGGCCGCTCCGCTACCGGGACGTGGCGGTGCTGGCCCACTCCACCTGGAACCTGGGCCTCTTGCTGGACCAGCTGGATCGCCTGGGCGTCCCCTGGTCGGCGCGGGGCGGCACGATGTTCCTGGGCGACCCGCTTCACCGGCAGTTCCTGCTGGGGCTCCGGGCCGTGGCCGACCGGGACGACGGGCCGGCGCTGGCGGCGCTGCTGCGAGCGCCCTTCTTCGCGCTCGACCTGCGCGACCTCCTGCGGGCCCGGGCCGCCGGCGACCTCCCCGGCGACGAGGGCGTGGAGCGGGCCCGCGCCGCCGAGGCGCTGGTGCGGGAGCTGCGGGAGCGCCGGCTGTCGCGGCCGCCGGGGGAGACCGCCCGAGACCTCCTGGAGCGCAGCGGCTTCGCCCGGGCGGTGGCCCTGGGACCCAACGGCCAGCAACGGCTGTGGCGCCTGCGGGAGCTGTGCCTGGAGGTGGAGCGCCTGGCCGCCGCCGAGGGGCTGGACTACGACGGCGTCACTGCGCGGCTGCGGGAGTGGGCCCTGGATCCCATCGCCCTCGACCCGCCGCGCCCGGCAGGCGTCGAGGCGGTGGAGATCGTCACCGTGCACCAGGCCAAGGGCCTGGAGTACCCGGTGGTGGCCTGGTGGGACGCCCACGCCGAGCTGGCGCCGCGCGAGGTGGCGGTGGCGTGGTTCGTCGAGGGAACCGGGGCCGCCTGGGCGGTGGACCTCGACGGCCTCACGTGGCAGGAACCGGAGGCGAGCGACTTCCTCCACCGCGAGCGGGCCTGGCACGCCGCCGAGCGCCGCCGCCTGGTGTACGTGGCCGCCACCCGGGCCCGCGACCTGCTGCTGCTCCCCCGGGCCGGGAGCCCGGACTCCGGCTACGTCCCCGACGCGCTGGCCGGCGAGGAGCGATCTCCGTCCCTGACCACGCTCGAGGCCTGGACCGGGGATGGGCCGCCACCGTGGGCGCTCGGCGTCGGCCCCCCGCCGGCGGCTGCCCCCCGGGTGGCCGGCGCCCTGGCCGCCGAGCTGGAGGAGGCCTGGGAGGCGGCCGCCTCCGAGGCGGCCCGGCCGCGGCTGGTCCCGCGGGGCGTGGCCACCGAGGCTTGGCGCGTGGCCGAGAGCGAGGAGGAGGGCGAGGCCGGCGACCGTTCCAAGGAGCGGGAGGGGCGCTTCGGCCGCGTCTTCGGCGAGACGGTCCACCTCGCCATCGGGCGGGTCCTCCGCCAGCCGGGGCTGGCTCCCGCCGAGGCGGTGCGCCTGGCGGCGCGGCAGGTCGGCCTGGACCGGCACCTCGCCGAGGCGGCCCAGGATGTGGGCCGGGCCGCGGGGGCGCTGGAGGCGGCCGGGCTTCGCCGCCGGCCCGGCCCCGACCTCCGGCTCGAGTACCCGGTGGCTGCCGCCCGCGGCGAGGCGCTGCTCTCGGGCTACGTCGACCTCGTGGCCCGGCGCGGCGAGGAGACGGTGGTGGTGGACTTCAAGACCGACGCGCCGCCTCGGGGCGACCTGGCCGCCTCGCACCCGGCCTACCTGGAGCAGGTGCGGAGCTACGGCCGCATCCTGGTGGAGCTGGGGGTGGCCCGCGAGGGGATGGTGCGCTGCGGGCTGCTCTTCACCGCCGACGGCGGCATCCGCTGGGCATGACGGACGCTCCGGCCTCGCTCGCCGGCGCGTCCTCGCGCCGGGCGAACGTGCGGCGCTCCGTGGCAAGATGCCAGCCACGAGGCCCCCGATGTTCGAGCTCTCCGGCGTCACCAAGCGCTACCCGGGCGGCGACGGGCTCGGGCCGGTGGACCTCGCCGTCCCGGCGGGGCGCACCCTGTGCGTCATTGGACCGAGCGGCTCGGGCAAGTCGACGCTGCTGCGGCTCCTGCTGGGCCTGGCCCGGGCCGACCAGGGCCAGGTGCGCTTCGAGGGGCGCGAGGTGCCGGGCCAGGACGTGCTGGCGCTGCGGCGGCGCATGGGCTACGTGGTCCAGGGGGGCGGGCTCTTCCCGCACCTCACCGCCGGCGGGAACGCCGGGCTGCTGGCGCGCCACCTGGGCTGGGACGAGGACCGGCTCGCGGCGCGCCTGGCCGAGCTGTCGCGCCTGGTGCAGCTGCCGCCCGAGGCCCTTTCCCGCTACCCGCGCCAGCTGTCCGGCGGGCAGGCGCAGCGCGTCTCGCTGATGCGGGCGCTGGTGCTCGACCCGCCGGTGCTGCTCCTCGACGAGCCCATGGGCGCCCTGGATCCGGTGACCCGCCACGACCTCCGGCTGGACCTGCGCCAGGCCTTCGCCCGCCTGGGCAAGACCGTGGTGGTGGTGACCCACGACCTCGCCGAGGCGGTGGCGCTGGGCGACCGGCTGCTGCTGCTGCGCGACGGTCGGGTGGCTCAGCAGGGGACGCCCGCCGAGGTGCTGGCCTCCCCGGCCGACGAGTTCGTGGCCCGCTTCGTCGGCGCGCAACGCGAGAGCCTGCCGGGCCCGGGAGGGGCGGCATGAGCCGCCGGACGGCCATCGCCGCGGCGGCGCTGCTCGCGGCCGGGGCGCCCGGCGGGGCGAGCCCCGGGGAAGCCGGCGCCGGGCCCACGGGTTCGCCGCGGGTGGTGGTGGGCTCGAAGAAGTTCACCGAGTCGGTGATCCTGGGCGAGATCGCGACCCAGCTCGCCGCCGCCGCCGGCGCCCGCGCCGAGCACCGCCGCGAGCTCGGGGGCACCCGCATCCTCTGGGAGGCCCTGTTGCGGGGCGACCTCGACGCCTACCCGGAGTACACCGGGACGCTGCGCCGGGAGATCCTGGCCGGCGAGGCCGTCGAGGGCCAGGCGCTGGCCCGGGCCCTGGCCGGCCGCGGCCTCTCGCTCAGCGCCTCCCTGGGGTTCGAGGACACCTACGCGGTGGGCATGCGCCGCGACCGCGCCGAGGCGCTCGGGGTCCGCGCCCTCTCCGACCTCCTGCGCCACCCCGGGCTGCGGCTCGGCTTCAGCCACGAGTTCATGGACCGCGAGGACGGCTGGCCGGCGCTGCGCCGCGCCTACGGGCTGGCCCTGGAAGTGCGCGGCCTGGACCACGACGTCGCCTACCGGGCGGTGGCCAGCGGCGACCTCGACGCCACCGACCTCTACTCCACCGACCCGGAGATTCGCGCCTACGGCCTGCGGGTGCTGGAGGACGACCGCCGCGCCTTTCCCGAGTACCAGGCGGTGCTGGTGTACCGCTCCGAGCTGGCCGCGCGGGCGCCGGCGGCCCTGGCCGCCATGCGCCGCCTGGAGGGGCGCATCACCGCGGCGCGGATGGTGGAGCTGAACGCCCGGGCCCAGCTGGACCACGTCGCGGAGTCGCGGGTGGCGGCCGACTTCCTGGAGCGGGATCTGGGGGTCCGCTCCCGGGCCCAGGACCAGGGGCGGGCCGCCCGGGTCCTGCAGCGAACGCTGGAGCACCTCGGGCTGGTGGGGCTCTCGCTCCTGGCGGCGGCCCTCCTGGGCGTGCCGCTGGGCATCGCCGCCTTCCGCCTCCCGCGCCTGGGCCACCTCCTCCTGGCCGCGGTGGGCGTGGTGCAGACCATTCCCTCGCTGGCGCTGCTGGTGGCCCTCATCCCGCTCCTGGGCATCGGGGCCTGGCCCGCGCTCATGGCCCTGTTCCTCTACTCCCTCCTCCCCATCGTCCGGAACACCGAGGCCGGGCTGGCGGGCATCCCCCCCGAGCTGCGCGAGTCGGCCCTGGCCCTGGGCCTGCCGCCGGGGGCGCGGCTGCGACTGGTGGAGCTGCCGCTGGCCTCGCCGTCGATCCTGGCCGGGGTGCAGACGGCGGCGGTCATCGGCGTCGGCACCGCCACCCTGGGCGCGCTGGTGGGCGCCGGCGGCTACGGCCAGCCCATCCTGGCCGGCATCCGGCTGGCCGACCCGGGGCTGATCCTGGAGGGCGCCGTCCCGGCGGCTTCGCTGGCGCTGGCGGTCCAGGGGGGCTTCTCGCTGCTGGCGCGCCTGCTGGTACCGCGCGGCCTTCGCCTGCCGCCGCCGCGCGGATGAGGAATCGCGGCTGTCACGGCGCCGGGCGAGGCGCCCGGACGGGCGGGCTCGACGCAACGCGGCGCCGCAGCCCCGATGGGGCGTCCGGGGCGGCCCGCCCGGCTTGCCCTGGCCCATTCCCGCCCTCCGTCGTAAACGTCTTGAATGGAGGCCCCGGACGCGACCCGGCTCGCCGAGTGGCTCCTCGAGGCGAGGGAGAGGCTGCTCGACCTGGTGGCGGACCTGCCGCCGGCGGCCCTCCTCGGGCCGCGGCTCGACATCGTGAACCCGCCGCTGTGGGAGATGGGCCACGTGGGCTGGTTCCAGGAGCGCTGGGTGCTGCGCCACGCCGCCGGCCGGCCGCCGCTGCGCGTGGACGGCGACGCGCTCTACGACTCCTCGGCGGTGGCGCACCACACGCGCTGGGACCTGCCCCTCCCCTCCTTCGACGAGACGCGAGCCTTCCTGGGCGCGGTGGAGGAGCGGGTGCAGGCGCTCCTGGCCGCCGGGACCGCCAAGCGCTACTTCGCCCTGCTCTCGCTCTTCCACGAGGACATGCACTGCGAGGCGCTGGGCTACACCCGCCAGACCCACGGCTACGCGGCGCCGCGCTTTCGCGCCGCCGGAGGGCCCGCCCCCGCGGGCGGCGGCCCCTGCCCGGGCGACGTCCCGGTCCCCGGCGGCACCTTCCTCCTCGGCTCGGACCGGGAGGAGGACTTCGTCTTCGACAACGAGAAGTGGGCCCACCCGGTGGAGGTCGCCCCCTTCGCCATCGCCCGCGCCCCGGTGGCGCTTGGGGAGTTCCAGGCCTTCGTGGAGGCGGACGGCTACCAGAACCGCGAACTGTGGAGCAGCGAGGGCTGGCGCTGGCGCGAGGCAGCCGGGGCGGAGCACCCGGTCTACTGGCGGCGCGGCGCCTCGGGCTGGGAGCGGCGCCACTTCGACCGCTGGCTGCCGCTCGAGCCGCACCTTCCGGTCATCCACGTCGCCTGGTACGAGGCGCAGGCCTTCTGCCGCTGGGCCGGGCGCCGCCTCCCCTCCGAGGCCGAGTGGGAGGCGGCCGCGCGCGGCGAGCCCGGGCCGGGCGGGCGCCTCTCGGCGCGCCGGCGCCGCTACCCCTGGGGCGACGAGCCCCCCACCCCGGAGCGGGCCCACCTCGACTGGCGCGGGCCCGGCTGCGCCGAGGTCGGCGCCTACCCGGCCGGCGACAGCGCCTTCGGCTGCCGGCAGATGCTGGGCAACGTCTGGGAGTGGACCCAGAGCGACTTCCTCCCCTACCCGGGTTTCGCCGCCGATCCCTACCGCGACTACTCGCAGCCCTGGTTCGGCACCCACAAGGTGCTGCGCGGCGGCTGCTTCGCCACCCGCGGGCGGATGATCCGGGCCGCCTACCGCAACTTCTACACCCCCGACCGCCGCGACGTCCTGGCCGGCTTCCGCACCTGCGCTACGTGAGAGTCCGCATCGTCACCCCCGCGCCGCGAGGGGCCCGCAAGGGCAACCGCGTCACCGCCCTGCGGTGGGCCCGGGTGCTCCGGGGGTTCGGCGCCTCGGTGTCGCTGGACACCGAGTACCACGGGGAGCCGGCCGACCTCTTGGTGGCGCTGCACGCCCGCCGGGGCTTCCCGGCGGCCAGGCGCTTCCGCCGGGACCGGCCGGCGGGGAAGCTGGTGGTGGCCCTCACCGGCACCGACCTGTACGACGACCTGCCGCGCTCCGCCGAGGCCCACCACGCGCTGGAGCTGGCCGACCGCCTGGTGGTGCTCCAGCCGCTGGGCGTGGAGGCCCTGCCGCCCTGGGCGCGCCAGAAGGCGCGCCCCATCCTCCAGTCGGCCCGGCGGCCCGAGTCGCCCATCGCCCCGCCCGACGGGGCCTTCGGCGTGGTGCAGGTGGCCCACCTGCGCGAGGTGAAGGACCCCCTGCTGGCGCCGCGGGCGTTGCGCCTCCTCCCTCCCTCCTCGCGCGTGGAGCTGTGGCACCTCGGGGCCGCCCTCGACCTCGGCTCCGCCGCCACTGCCCTCCGGGAGATGCAGCAGAACCCGCGCTACCACTGGCTGGGCGAGCGCAGCCGGCAGGAGACGCTGCGGCGCGTGGCCGGGGCGCGGCTGCTGGTCCTCACCTCGCGGCTCGAGGGCGGGGCCAACGCCGTCTCCGAGGCCATCGCCTGCGGCACGCCGGTGCTCTCGACGTGGGTGGACGGCTCGGTGGGGATGCTGGGGCCCGACTACCGGGGCTACTTCCCGGTGGGCGACGCCCCGGCCCTGTCGCGCCTGCTCGGGCGCGCCGAGTCGGACCCCGCCTTCCTTTCGGCCCTGCGCGAGGGGGTGGAGCGGGTGCGGCCGCTCTACGCCCCGGAGCGGGAGCGGGAGGGGTGGGCGGCCCTCCTCGACGAGCTGGGGCTGCGAGGCGGCCGTGGCCGGTGAGCAGGCCCCCGGCCCCGAGCTGCTGGAGGCGGTCCGCCGCGGCCTCTCCGGGAGCCCGCGCACGCTGCCCCCGGCGCTCCTCTACGACGACCTGGGCTCGGCGCTCTTCGAGGCCATCACCTGCCTCCCCGAGTACCAGCTGACGCGCGCCGACCTGCGCCTCCTCTCGGCCCACGCCGGCGAGGTGGTCGAGGCGCTGGGCGAGCTTGCCGAGGTGCTCGAGCTCGGGCCGGGCGGCGGCCGCAAGGCGGCGGTACTGGTGGCGGCGGTGCTGCGGCGCCAGCCGCGGGCGCGCTTCGTGGCCGTGGACGTCTCTCCGGCGGCCCTGGCCGAGTGCCGCCGCACCCTGGAGCCGCTGGGCCAGGTGGAGGTGGCGCTGGTGCGCGGCGCCTACCTCCCGGGCCTCAAAGCCGCCACCGCCGCCCCCGCGCCCGGGCGGCGCCTGGTGCTCTTCCTGGGCAGCAACCTCAGCAACTTCGAACGCCGCGAGGCCCGGGCGTTCCTGGCCGAGGTGCGCGCCTGCCTCGCCCCCGGCGACGGCCTGCTCCTGGCCACCGATCTCGACAAGGAGCCGGAGCGGCTCCTCCCCGCCTACGACGACGCCCTGGGGGTCACCGCCGCCTTCAACCGCAATGTGCTGCTGCGCCTGAACCGCGACTTCGGCGCCGACTTCGACCTCGCGGCCTTCGCCCACGAGGTCCGCTGGAACGCCGCCGAGCGGCGCATCGAGATGCACCTCCGGGCCGTGCGCCCCTGCGCGGTGCGGGTGGAGCGCCTCGGCCTCACGCTGCGCTTCGCCGAGGGCGAGACCCTGTGGACCGAGTCCAGCCACCGCTTCGGCCTGGCCGAGCTGCGCGGCTGGGCCGAGGCCGCCGGGTTCCGCTGCCAGAGGCAGTGGGTGGACGAGCGCTGGCCCTTCGCCCACTCGCTCCTCGTGGGGTGAGCCCCGCCGCCAGGATCAGCGCAGGTCGTCGGGCAGCGCCTCCAGGCGCCGCCTCAGGGCCAGGACGTCCAGGGCCGTGGTCACCTTCTCGCGGAGCAGCGCGAACCGCCGCTGGTCGGCCTCGGTCATTGGACGGCGAGGCCCGGCGCCCACCAGCAGGCCCCTCCACCGCGTGCTGAAGAGCGGCGCCAGGGACAGGGACGATTCGGGCCCCTCCCCCATGGCCGACGCCAGGCCCCGGAGCGCGGGCGGAAGGGGGCCGGTGCGGACGACGCCGCCGGCGAACAGCGCCTCCAGCGACGGCTCGTCCCGCGGGATCTGCAGGCCCCGCAGCGCCTCCAGATCGGCGTGGACGGCGCGAACCGGCCGGAACCGCTCGTCGCTGCCCACCAGGACCGCCATCCGCTCGAAGTACCCGCCGGCGAAGCGCACGGCGGCGTCGAGGACGTCCTTCTCGCTGGCGGCGGCGAGGAGCTGCTGGACGCAGGCGGCCAGGCCCTCGGCGGGTCCGGCTCCCGCTGCAGCCGCCTCCGCGGCCAGCCCCGGCGGCGCCGCGTCCGCGGCCGGAGGCGACGGCGCCGGCTCGGCAGGCCGCGCCGGGGCCGGTGCGACCTGGACCGGGGCCGGCGCCACCTGGGCGGGGGCCGGCTGGGCCACCTGGACCGGGGCCGGCGTCGCGGGCGCGTGGCCCTTGCGGAACATGGGGTCGTCGTCGACCAGCCGGATGTAGCGGGTCGGCCGGGGGATGCCGTAGTGCTTCTCCAGCATGTACGTCAGGTACACCTCCGGGGCGATGTGCGGGCGGATGGTCATGCTGGTGGTGAACCGCACCTCGTCCATCACGTCCGGGGAGGGGTCCACCATGGCGACGTCGAGGCGCCGCCCCTCCTGGTGGAAGGGGATGGCGTGCAGCCGCTCGGCCTGCTGCGGCGTCAAGAGCTTCAGCACGCTCGGGGAGACGTCGTCGAGCTGGTCCCGGGTCGCCACCGGGAGGCGCAGCTGCTCGGAGAGGAGCCTGGCCAACTGGTCCTCGGCCACCAGGCCCAGCTCGACGAGGACCGTGCCCAGCCGGCCGCCGTAGACCATCTGCGCCCGGAGCCCCTCCTCCAGCTGCTCCCAGGTGAGCAGGCCGCTCTGGACGATGATCTCGCCGAGCTTGTGCCGCTGCGCCATGGACCCCTCCCGGCTCCCTTCTGGTTTCTCCACTGTACCCCTCTACAGCTCGATCTTCCGCCGGGCCAGGGCCCGCTCCCACTTGGTGTCGTCGGCGCCGTCGAAGACCAGCCCCGGGTCGGCGGGCACGCTCACCCAGGCCCCGTCCTGGATCTCCCGCTCCAGCTGACCTGGCCCCCAGCCGCTGTAGGAGAGGACGAGCAGGGCCCGGCGTGGCCCCCGGCCCGCGCCGATGGCGCGGAGCACCACCTCCGGCCCGGTCAGGGCGATCCCGCCCGCGACGACCCGGGTCCCCTCGGCGCGGTAGTCGGCGGTGTGCAGGACGAAGACGCGCCCCGGCTCCACCGGGCCGCCGTAGTGCAGGCGCATCGACCCGCTCACGCCCTGGTGCGGGAGCCCGAGCCGTCCCAGCAGGTCGGCGATGGAGACCTCCTTGAACGGCCGGTTCACGACCAGGCCCAGCGCCCCGCTGGCGTCGTGCCGCACCATGTAGATGACGGCGCGCGCGAACCGCGGATCGCTCATCCGGGGGGTGGCCACCAGGAGTTGGCCGGTGAGGCCCTCCGCCCCGGGGGCCTCGCCGGGCGGCTTCGCGAAGGCGAACGCCGAGAGGGCCAGCGCCAGGGCCCCGGTCACCACTCGCACGCGCGCGATCCGTCGCATCGCCGGCATGGCCTCGCCAAGGCCCCCGGGCGGGAATATAGGCCCAGGCGAGCCCGGCGGCAGGACGGAGGGCGGGCCCTCGGCGTCCGGGAGCTCTGCCGGGCACCGGCCCGGCCGCCTCACGTCAGGGCGTAGCGCGGCAGCCGCATCACCAGCGACTGCAGCCCCTCCGAGAAGGTGGGGTGGACGAACTCGGCGTCCACGATGGCACGGGCGCTGGCGCCGGCCCGCATCAGGGCCGCGAACACGTGGATGAGCTCGCCGGCCTCGGCCCCGACCAGGAAGGCCCCCAGGAGGCGCTCGCTCCCCGGATCCAGCAGCACCTTCATGGTCCCGGCCCGCTCGTCGACCTCGATGGCCCGGGCCACGGCCCCGAAGGGCATGGTGGCCACCTCGAAAGGGATCTTCCGCTCCCGCGCCTCCCGCTCGCCCATCCCCACGCCCGCCACCTGCGGGTCGGTGAAGACCGCCCAGGGCACGGTGCGGGAGGAGCGTCCCCGCTCGCCGCGGCCGAGGAGCAAGTCGTAGAGCAGCCGGTGGTCGTCCCAGGACGAGTGCGTGAACTGCGGGCCGCCGGCGACGTCCCCCACGGCGTAGACGCCGGGGGCGCTGGTCCGGTAGCCGTCGTCGACGCGGATGAAGCCCCGCGGGTCGAGCTCGATGCCGGCCGCGGCGCAGCCCAGGTCGTCGGTGTTGGGCCGCCGCCCCACCGCCAGGAGCAGGTGGCTGGCCTGGATCTCCCGCCCGCCTTCGAGGCGCAGCGCCACCCGCCCCTCGCCGCCGGCCACCGATTCCACCCGGGCCGAGAGCTCGAGCCGGATCCCCTCGTCGCGGAAGGCGGCCTCCAGCGCGGCCGAGAGGTCCTCGTCGAGTCGGGAGAGCAGCCTGGGGTTGTGGTCCACGATGGTGACCTGGCTCCCGAAACGGCGGAAGGCCTGGCCCAGCTCGCAGCCGATGTAACCACCGCCCAGGACCACCAGGTGCTCCGGCGCCTGGAGCAGCTCCATGAGGCGGCGGTTGTCGAGCCACGGCACCGCCGAAAGGCCGGGGAGGCCGGGGACCGCAGCCCTCGCACCGGTGTTCAAGACCACCGTCCCGGCGGCGTACCGCCGGCCCTCCACCTCGATCTCCCGCGGGCCGACGAAGCGGGCGTGGCCGCGCCGGAGCTCCAGCCGCTCCCCCACCCCCTCCAGGCTCGCCTGCAGGCCCCGGCGCCACCGCGCCACCACCGCCTCCTTGCGGGCCACCACCTCCGCCAGGTCCACCGACACCGGGCCGGCGCGCACGCCCAGCCGGGCGGCGCCTCGCGCCACGTGGGCGGCGCGCGCGCTGGCGATCATGGTCTTGCTGGGGGTGCAGCCGGTGTTGACGCAGGTGCCGCCGAGGTCGCGCCGCTCGACGAGTAGCACCCGCTTCCCCGCCGCGGCGAGGCGCTTCGACAGGGGCACCCCGGCCTGGCCGCTTCCGATGACGATGACGTCGTGGGTCATGCCCGGACTCTTTGTCTTGTCCCTCGGTCTCCCGCGAGCGCCAGCCGTGACATGGCCCGCCTGGGGCACCCCGGGGGGACGGTCTGCGTCCGGCCACATCAGCACGCTTTATTCCGGCAGAGAATCAATCGATTTGCCGGCGGCGCCCTCCGCCCGTAAGGTCCCCCTGGCGCCGGGGCGTACCGGGGCACGCGCCGGTCGAGCAGCGGATCGAGGAGAGAGCGATGCGAGGGACCATCACCGGGAGGGACGTCTTCGCGCACGGGCTCACCATCGTGCGCCTCTTCGGCGTCTCGGCCTTTTTCGCCTGCGCCTGGGCGGCGGTGGCGCGGCGGCGCAGCACCTTCCTCGGCGTCCTCTACCGCGTCCCCGTTCCCTCGGCAGCGACGGGGTCGGGAGCGCCGGCGCAGAGCGACGACAGGCGGGGCCCGAGTACGACGCGCTCGAGGTGGATGTGCTCCAGCAGGTTGGCCTCCAGGGCCTCCAGCTCCTCCATGAGCACCTGGTAGCTGCGGTCGCCCCAGGCCGGCGCGGCGAAGTCGTCGGCCAGCCAGCGGATCCGCACCAGCAGCAGGCGCATCTCGCGTTGCCGCCGGTACATGGCGTCCAGCTCGCGCCGGAGGCCCTCGCTGGCGGGGGCCCCCGTGGCCAGCGCCGGGAAGAGCTCCCGCTCCTGCACCTCCAGGCAGGTCTCCAGCGCCTCCGCCAGCTCCTCGCCGGCGTCGCACAGCGCCGCCAGCTTCGGGTTCCGGCCGCGGTGGCGGGCGGTGACCTTCCCCAGCAGCGCCACCAGGTACGGCAGGGCGCGCCGGGCATAGGCGTGGTGCTCCCTGACGACCAGCGCCACCAGGGCTGGGTCCGACAGGCGGACCGGATCCTCGGGCGCGGCGGGCGCTCCCCGGGCCCTCGCCCCCGGGCCCGGGCTCCCCACCCGGTCGGCGGTCGCCGCCTCCCCGGGGAAGGGCACGGCCAGGTGGATCGGGTCGTGGCGCGGCATGTCGGACCTCCTGGGGCGGTTGGCGGCGGCGGCGCCATCCTCGGAGCCGCCACTCATCAGCGCAAGTCAGATCTATTTGTTGATTCCATAAGGAGTGCTTTCCGCGCGGCCGGGGCGTGCTATGAGTGTCCCTGCGGGTCGTTGGCTGCATCATCGCTGGGGGTTCGATGGCCGGCATGAAGGACGCCACGGTGCGGCAACTGCAGATCTTCGACGCCGCGGCCCGGACGCTCTCGTTCTCCCGGGCCGCCGAGGGGCTCCACCTCACGCAGCCCGCCGTCTCCATGCAGATCCGGCAGCTGGAGCACTTCGCGGGCGTCCCGCTCTTCGAGCGCACCGGGCGCCGCCTGCAGCTCACCGACGCGGGGGAGGAGCTGGTGCAGCACGCCCGGGCCGTGCTGGGCGCGCTGGAGGAGGCGGACGAGCGGTTCGCCGCCATGAAGGGCCTTCACGGCGGGCGGGTACGGCTGGCGGTGGTGAGCACCGCCAAGTACTTCGCCCCCCGCCTCATCGCGCGGTTCGCCCAGGCCCACCCAGGGGTCGAGATCCGGCTCCAGGTGGACAACCGCCAGGAGCTCATCCGGACCCTGGCCGCCAACGACGTGGACCTGGCGCTCATGGGGCGGCCGCCGGGGGAGCTCGCCCTCAAGGCCGCGTCCTTCGCCGACCACCCCCACGTGGTCATCGCCCCGCCCGACCACCCGCTGGCCCGCCGCCGCCGGGTGGACATCGACGCCCTGGCCGCCGAGGTGTTCCTGGTGCGCGAGGCCGGCTCCGGCACGCGGATGGCCATGGAGCGGTTCTTCCAGGAGCGCGGGGTGATCCCGCGGGTGGGCATGGAGATGCCGAGCAACGAGACCATCAAGCAGGCGGTGATGGCCGGGCTCGGCCTGTCCTTCATCTCGCTGCACACCATCGCGCTCGAGCTGGCGGCGCACGCCCTGGCGGTGGTCCACGCGCCCGGGCTCCCGGTGATGCGGCAATGGTACGTGCTGCACCGGGCCGAGAAGCGGCTCTCCCCGGCGGCCGAGGCCTTCAAGGCGTTCGTGCTCCAGCACGGGCGGGGCTTCCTGGACCGCTGGCGCGGGGGCGCCTGACCTGGGCCGGCGCCTGCCCCAGGGGGCCACCTGCGAAACGCCTTATCGGCCGAGAGAAACGACCGATTTGGCCGCGGGGCCGGCGCCGCGTAGGGTGTCCTGGATCCGTCGAGAGGACCGGGACGAGCGTGTCGACCAGGCATCCAGTGGTGGCCATCACCGGATCCTCCGGCGCCGGCACCACCACGGTCACGAGGACCTTCCAGCACATCTTCCGGCGCGAGAAGATCGAGGCGGCCATGGTGGAGGGGGATGCCTTCCACCGGTACGATCGGGCCGAGATGGAGGCCCGGGTCGCCGAGGCCCAGGCCAGGGGACGCACCCTCTCGCACTTCGGCCCGGAGGCGAACCTCTTCCAGGAGATCGAGGCGCTCTTCCGGGGTTACGGCGAGACCGGCCGGGGCCGCACCCGCAGGTACCTCCACGGCGAGGAGGAGGCGCGGCGGTACGGACAGCCGCCGGGGACCTTCACGCCCTGGCAGGACCTCCCGCCCGGGAGCGACCTCCTCTACTACGAGGGCCTCCACGGCGGCGTGGTGACCGCCGACGTCGACGTGGCGCGGCACGCCGACCTGCTGGTGGGAGTGGTTCCCATCATCAACCTCGAGTGGATCCAGAAGATCCGGCGCGACCGGTCGGCGCGCAACCTGTCCACCGAGGCGGTGGTGGAGACCATCCTGCGGCGCATGCCCGACTACGTGCGCCACATCTGCCCGCAGTTCTCGCGGACGCACGTCAACTTCCAGCGCGTGCCGACGGTGGACACCTCGAACCCGCTGGTGGCGCGCTTCATCCCCTCCCCCGACGAGAGCTTCGTCGTCATCCGCTTCCGCGACCCGAGGTCGGTCGACTTCCCCTACCTGCTCTCCATGCTGCACGGGTCGTTCATGTCGCGGCCGAACTCGATCGTCGTGCCGGGCGGCAAGATGGAGATGGCGATGCAGCTGATCTTCACGCCCGTGATCCGCGCGCTCATGGAGCGCAGGCGGCGCGCCGGGTGAACCGGCCCCTGGCGGCGCCCCTGCGGCGGCGCGCCGCCCGGGACCATGTAATCAGAAGTGCTGATGCTTTCTCTAACATCTGCAAAGTTGCACTGATTCAGCGATCTCCGCCACCATGGCGGCCACCACGCGGATGGCCACCGCCACGCCGCGGACCACGGAGGTGACGGGTGCAGCTCTCGGGACTTCGCTTCGGCTCGCGGCTCCTCTCGCTCGTCGACTTCCCGTTCGCCGAGTCGCTCGGCCCGAACGCCAGCAACGAGGAGATCCAGGAATTCCTCGATCGGCACGGCAAGGCGGTGGTGAAGCCGGTGTTCCACGGGGGGGTGGGCAAGAAGGGGAAGGCCGGCCTCATCCGCGTGGTGGACAACCTCCGCGACGCGCTGGCGGCGCGGAAGGAGCTGTACTTCGCGACGCACCGCCATGGCTCCCGCATCGTGACCGCGGACGGGGTGTCCTTCGAGGCGTTCATCGCGTCGGAGATCGAGGTCTACTTCTCCATCGACGCCTCCACCTCCAGCCGCGGCCCGGTGTTCACCATCAGCCCGCGGGGGGGGACGGACATCGAGGGCGTGCCGCCCTCCGCCAAGCAGATGGTCGAGATCGATCCCTTCCTCGGCATCAGCTCCTTCGAGATCACCAACGCGCTCATCGCCACCGGCTGTCCGGAGGAGTTCATCTCGCCGTTGGTGCAGCACCTGCCCAAGCTGTGGGACCTCTACGCGGCCTTCGGGCTCACCACGGTGGAGATCAACCCCATCCGGGTGCGCCGCGACGGGGCCCGGCTGGTGCCGGTGGCGTGCGACGTCAAGGCCGAGTTCGACCAGGACAACCCGGCCTGGAAGCGGCTCGAGCTCCCCCCCACCATCTTCCAGTCGGAGGTCACGCCCTTCGAGGCGGACGTCAACGAGCTGCGTACCTACCAGGGACAGAGCGACGTGCTGGAGCTCTCGCCCGGCGGGACCATCGTGCCCTTCATGTTCGGCGGCGGCGCCAGCAGCGCCGCCACCGAGGCGCTCGGCTCGACCGCCATCTTCTCCTCGGACTTCGGGGGCAATCCCCCCTACGGGAAGATGTACGACATCGCCTCGATCGTCTTCCGGCACTGGCTCGACCGCGCCTCGGTCCTGCTGGTCATCGGCGGCAAGGCCAACAACACCGACATCCACGTCACCTTCAAGGGGATCTTCGACGCCCTGCGCGACCACGTGGTGCGCAGCGGCACGGTTCCCCCCGTGTACACGGTGATCGGCCGGGGCGGGCCCAACCTGGTCAAGGGGATGTTCTACGCCAAGGACATCCTCGACACCCTGCGGCTGCCGTACCGGATGTTCGGGTTCGACACCTCGATGATCCTGGTCCTCGAGTACGCGCGCCGCATCGACGAGTGGTGGCGGCGCGAGGGCCGCGACCAGTGGCTTTCCCGACGCGTCGAGGCTGCGGAGGTGGCGGCGTGAGGAAACAGGTCACGAGGCCGTTCCCGTGGTTCGTGGGGGTGCACTCGCTGGAGGAGCTCGCCACCCGGGAGTCCCGGGTCTGCGTCATCAACATCCTCGGCAGCGAGAGCCGGGGGGTCACGCCGGTGTCGCACGAGTACAGCGGCGGCAATGTGGTGGCCGGGGTGCAGTACGGCCGGCGCGGCGTCCTCGAGACCAGGCTCGGCGACATCCCGGTCTATCCCAGCGTGCGCGAGGTGCTGGCCCACGGCCACGCCTTCGACGTCGGCGTGGTCTACCTGCCGCCCCTGGGCGTGGCCCAGGCGGTGGCGGAGCTGGTCCGCACCAACGAGGCCCTGACGCGCATCGTGGTGGTCACCGAGAAGGTCCCGGCCCGCGACTCCGCCGCGGTGCGGGCGCTCTGCCAGGAGGCGGGCGTGGACGTCATCGGCGCCAACTCGCTCGGCGTCGCCAACGCCTGGGACCAGGTGCGGGTGGGGGGAAGCCTCGGCGGAGACCGGCCGGAGGAGGCGCTGCGCCAGGGCTCCATCGCCATCCACTCCAACTCGGGGAACTTCACCACCACCCTGGCCGAGTACCTGCGCACCGCCGGGTTCGGGGTCTCGACGGCGGTGAGCTCGGGCAAGGACGTCTACATCCACTTCGCCCTGCCCGAGTTCCTGTGGGCGGCCCAGAACGACCCGCGCACCAAGGCGGTGGTCCTCTACGTCGAGCCCGGAGGCTACTACGAGCGGATCGCGCTCGACTTCGTGGTGGAGCGGCGCTTCGGCTTCACCAAGCCCATGGTGTGCTGCGTGACCGGGCGGTGGCGCACGGAGGTCACCCGCACCTGCGGCCACGCCGGGGCGCTGGCCGGCAACGGCGAGGACGCCGAGGCGAAGGAGCGCTGGTTCGACGACTACTTCGGGGTGCCGGTCTTCGACCCCCAGAACCCGGTGGTGGGGCGGCGCGGCGTCCGGGTGTCGTCGATCCAGTTCGTCCCCGACGCCATGCGGGCGGTGTTCGAGAAGATGGGGGAGGCGCCGGACTTCCCGCCCGCCGGGGACCTGTCCCTGAAGCCGTGGCTCGCCGACAGCGTGCTGCCGCTTCCCCCGGAGCTGGCGATCCAGACCGTGCGCGCCCTCTCCCCCTACGACCGGCAGATCACCGCCATCACCAAGGAGGTGGGGGCGCACTACCTCCGCCAGAACATGGCCGACCGTTCGGGCGCATCGCGGATGAGCCGCACCACCCAGATCGCCGAGCTGCACGGGAGGACGGTCCTCGACCTGTCGCAGCGCCTCCTGGAGGAGAACCTCTACTTCGCCCTCGCCAAGACCATGCCGTCGCCCGACGACCTGGCCTCCGTGAACCTGCTCCTCAACCTGTTCCTCCAGACCGACGAGCGCCGGCTGGAGGCGATCGACGCCGCCCGGGCCAACGGCGCGCTCCCCAACGCCTTCCTGGCCTCGCGCCTGGCGGTGATGGGCGACGAGCCCATGCTCTCCGGGTCGCGCGAGAAGGCGCGCCTCCTCATCGACCTCATCCGGGAGTTCGGGGTGGACGAGCGGACCGCCGCCTACCCGCCCGAGCTCGACGCCTGGGTGCGGGAGCACTTCCTCATCCCCAAGGGCTCCCCGCCCTCCGCCCCCGAGGCCGTGCTCCTCTCCGAGGTCAAGAAGAGCCCCAAGCGCTGCGTGGCTCTTCAGTTAAGCCAGCACGTGGTGGCAATGGCGGAGCGCGAGGATCTCTCCATCCGGGACCTGCACCAGTTCCTCCTGGCGACGCTCGCCGTCTGCGCCTTCTGGAGGCCGATGCTGGAGAAGCGCATGACGCGCCAGGCGGTCGAGGATGCGGTGGCCTACCTGGCCTGCGCCGCCCAGCTGGTCTCCTGTTCGGTCCTGGACCGCGCCCGCAACCCCTCCTGGAAGAAGCTCGCCGGCGGGAGGCTCTCGAACCTGGGCGCCAGCTTCACCAGGAACGCGTTCGCGATCCTGTTCGGGCGCGAGCCCGACGCCCAGGAGCTCTGGGAGTTCCGCACCGTGCTGGGGCTGACCGTCACCAACGGCCCGGGCACCCTCTCGGCAAAGGGCGCCAAGGAGTCGGTCTCGGCCCGCAACGACATCTCCATGAGCTACGTCGGCTTCCTGTCCAACACCGGTCGCGCCCACGGGGGCAACGGGGTGGAGGCGGTCGAGTTCCTGTTCCGGACCTTCGAGGGCGTGCCCCTCGCCGACCCGGGGCGAAAGGACCACGGGATCGACCTCGAGGCCCTGGCCAAGGCGACCGCCAAGGCCTACCAGGCTGACAAGCAACGCAGCCGCGAGTCGCGCGAGGCCGCTGTCCGCCCCATCCCCTGCGTCAACCACCCGGTGTTCCGGGGCCAGGACGTCAACGTCGACCCGCGGGAGCAGTTCGTGCGCGGCCTGCTGGAGCGCCAGGGGATCACCAACATCTTCCTCGACTTCTACCACCACCTGGTCCGCGCCCTCTTCGCCGAGGGCGTCACCAGGAACGTCTTCTGCGTGAACGTCGACGCGGTCATCGCCGTGATCACCCTGAAGCTCGTCTGGAAGGACCTGAAGGAAGGGCGGCTCTCGCTGCGCCAGGTCCAGGAGGTCGGGTTCCTCCTGTTCCTGTTCGGGCGCGCCATCGGGACCGCCGCCGAGGTGGCGGACCACCGCGACCGCGGCATCGACATGGACTGCCGGACGCCCGAGGACCGCCTGGCGTTCGTGATGTGACTTCTGGTCAGCGCTGCGCGGCCGGCTGCCGGTCGAGCCGGTCCGCCTCCTGGACGCCGGCGGCCCAGGCCTCGGCCTGGTTCACGAACCACCGGGTCAGCGCGGCGTCGTCGACCACCACGGCCCAGCGCCCGTTGGCGTTGGAGATCCGGACTACGTGCTTTCCCACCTGGAACGCGGTCACGACGGCCCCCTTGCAGCTAGCTAGGGTTCGAGGAGTTCGTCGTAAGGACATTGCGGCCGCCGTGCCATCGCGAGTTGGCTCCAACGTCCTGGAATCCCTGGGTGTAGGATGACCCCTCCGGGGAGGGGTCGGACCGAACCCGGGGTCAGCCGACCTGACGAGCAGCGCTCGCCGGCGCCCCGATCAGGCCGTCACCCACTCGCGCAGCACCTGGTCCAGCTCCTCCTCGGAGAGCTGCCCCTCGTCGGCCATGGCCTTGATGCGTCGGGTGATGGCGTGCAGCTCCTCCTCGCCGAACTTGAGGCCCATCTCCCGAGCCCGGTAGGCGACGGCGTGCCTGCCGGTGAGGCGGCTCCCCACGATGAGCTTGCGGGAGACGCCGAAGGCCTCGGGGGGGATGACCTCGTAGGAGCCCGGGTTGGCCAGCATGGCCTTGAGGTGCATGCCGGCCTTGTGGGAGTAGGCGGTCTCGCCGGTCAGGTAGTTGTTGAAGGGGATGCTCACCCCGGTGACCCGCGACACCAGCCTCTCCAGGTCGCGCAGCTGGCCCAGCCGGTAGCGCGCCGACACGCTCGGCGGATCGAGGGTGTACATGCGGGCCAGGAAGCCGCCCAGCGGGGTGATGCCCACCCGCTCGCCGATGCCCAGCACCGAGACGTCCACGTGGGTGGCCCCGGCGGCGATGGCCTCGTGGGCGTTGGCCACCGCGCAGCCGGTGTCGTTGTGGCCGTGGAACCCGATGTCGCACTTCACCGCCCGGCGGATCTCGCGCACCAGGGTGTAGACCTGGCGCGGGGTGGCGATCCCCACCGTGTCGGCCACGCCGACGCGATGCACTCCCAGGTGCTCGGCGACGTGGTGCACCGCCAGCACGTCGGCCTCGGGGCTGCGGAAGGCGTCCTCGGCGGAGAAGCGCGTCTCCAGCCCGGCGCGCAGGGCCAGCTCGATGGGCGGGCCCATGGCGTCCATGACCTCCTGGATGCTCTTGCCGTGGGAGGCCTCCCGCAGGATACGGCTGGTGGCGAAGAGCAGGCTGATGCCGCGCACCCCGGCGTCGAGCGCCATCTTCACGTCGTCGACCACGCAGCGGGTGTGGGTGATGACCATGGCCCCGAGCCCCAGCCGCGCCACCCTGGCCAGGTCGGCCTGGGACTGGGGCGAGGCCACCGGCGAGGTCATCTCGATGTAGTCCACCCCGAAGGCGTCGAGGGCCCGGGCCACCTCGATCTTGTCGTCGGCCCGGAACGAGGCCCGGGCGAACTGCTCGCCCTCCCGCAGGGTGGTGTCGATGACCCGCCAGGGGCGGGCGCGTGGGGTCCGGTCGTTCACAGTCGGGTGGCCGGCTCCTCGCCGATCTCCAGCACCAGCCCGCCCGAGGCCGGCTCGGTGCGGAAGCCGTACTTCTGGAACCAGTCGGGGCGGAAGTAGCCGGTCTCCAGGACCTGCACCCCGCGGGCCCGCAGGCGCCGCACCAGCTCGCGCAAGAGCCCGCCCGACACCCCCTTCCCCTGGTGCTGCCGGGCGATGACGATCTTCTCCATGTGGGCCCGGTCGCGCCCCACGCGGCGGTAGAAGAGGCCGCCCAGCAGGGCGTCGTCCTCGTCGAGCGCCAGCAGGAACTCGTGCTCGGCGCCGAAGGTGACGAGCAGGTTGGCGTCGTTGAAGATCTGGAGCAGGCGCGCCACCTCGCGCGGGCTGGCGGCGGCCCGCACCTTGAAGCGCTCCCCCTCCTCGTCGGTGAGGGCCACCACCACCTCGGTGACCACGTGGTCGCCGCTGGGCAGCGAGATGAGCGAGGCCTGGTCGGTGGGGCTCAGGTAGCGCCAGGCCAGGCGCGCCAGGAAGTAGTCCTCCTCGGCGGTGGTGCGCAGCGCCTCCCGGACCGGGGCGATCTGCTCCTCCAGGTTCAGGGCCCCCGCCGGCAGGCCGCGCGCCGTGGTCATGAGCCGGTCCAGGGCCGCCCCCAGCTCCTCGCGGGCGCCGGCGAACACGGTCTGGCGGAAGAAGCGGACCCGGACGTCCGGCCAGGCCGATTCCAGATCCGCCAGCCGGTAGGTTCCCCACAGCTCCGAGAGGGTGGCCCCGCGCGCCTCGGGGGTGGCCCCGGGGTTCACCGCCAGCCAGCGCCGGTAGCGGCGCACCGCGAAGTGCACCGCCCGAGGGGTGAAGCCCTCGGCGCGCACCCTGGCCAGGAAGGCCTCGGCCGCCGGCCCGCGCCGGCCGCCCAGGAGCCCCTCCAGCAGGGGGCGGGCCCGGTGCAGGCCCAGCGCGTCCACGGCCGCCGAGAAGAAGATCGCGTCCGAGATCCCGCCGCGCAGCTCGGGCCGGGTGGACTCCACCGCGTCCACGAAGGCCTGCTGGAAACGATCGAGCAGCTCCTCGAAGCCCTCGCAGGGGGAGCGGTCGGCGATGGACACCAGCCGGGCGCCGGTTTGGTAGTCGTGGGAGGGGACGATGAAGGCCGCCAAGGAGGGGTGGCGAAGCGCCACCCGCCGGCCGGTCCGGTCCCAGAAGTCCGCGTGGGCCGAGAGCGCCGTCCAGCCCAGGAAGGGCCAGACGTGCTTGAGCCGCCGCGCCTCGCCCTGGCGCTCCAGCCGCGCCACCTGCCGCTCCACCGTCTCGCCGGGGATGAACTCCTCGGTGAAGATGCCGTGCTCCGGGTAGTACCCGCCGAACGCCTCCACCAGCGGCGGCGGCGCCCCGGCGGCCAGCAGCCAGCGGATCTCCTCCCGCAGCGCCGGGGGCGAGAGCTCCTCGGCCACGTTGATGGCGATGTTGAAGCTCTCCCGGGCCCTGGTCCTGAGCGACAGCCGGTACACCGACTTGCCGTGCTGGCTGCCCAGGAGGCCCACCCGCGCCCCGCCCTCGGCCAGGTCGGCCAGCGAGACCAGCGCCCCGCGCCCGAAGAGGAACACCGAGGCGCGCACCAGGGTGGTGTCGGCCATGGCGTGCAGCAAGAGCTCGCCGGCCGCCGCCGGCACCGAGGGGTCGAAGGCCACCACTTCCTTCCACCCGTACTCGGTCCCGCTGGCCGGGTCGATGGCGCGCCGGACGTTGGGCCCGATCCAGGCGGAGAAGTCGCGCCGCAACCGATCCAGCTCCTCCTCGGCGCGGGCGGCGATGCGCTCGTCGCGGTGGAAGGTGAGGCGCGCCAGCGGCACCCGCACCGGCGCGTACCACTCGGCGTGGGCGCCGGCGTAGATGGCCAGGAGCCGCATGGCCCCCATGAGCAGGCGCCCGTCGGAGGTGTCGCCCTGGGCCGAGAAGGCGCTCTCCGCCACCAGCGCCTCGCGGAGCACCGCCACCTGGGCCTCGGCCAGGCCGCGTTCGCCGAACGACACCAGGTCCTCGTCGCGGAGGGCGTAGGGCCCGAGCCGGTCCAGGAACAGCCGCAGGGTGGGAAGCACCCGCCCCGCGTCCTCGGCGGGCAGGAGCGCCCGGAAGGCCCGGCGCCGGATCTCCTCGTCCGGCGAGTCGGCGGCGCGCCGCAGGAGCGCCCGGGCCAGGCGGGCCAGGTCGGGGCGGCCGGACTGGAGCGTCCGCTCCAGGCTGGCGATGGCGCGCCGGGCCTCGGGGCGCTCCGCGCGCAGGAGCTCCCCCGCCGCCTGGAGGGTGTGGAAGGAGAGCTCCTCCCGGTCCACCTGCTCCATGAGCCCCGGCAGCCGCGACGCCGGCGGCACCCGCCAGGCGCGCGGCTCGATGCGCATCTCGTCCTCGCCCTGCCGGCGCCGCGCCACCAGGGAGAGGAAGGCCTCCTCCCCCAGGAAGCGGCGGATGCCGTCGTTGCCGACCCACAGCGCCGGGCGGGCCAGGAGCACCCCCAGGTCCACCGCGCTGCCGCCGGCGACGTAGGAGAGGTCCCCCACCCGCATGGCCCCGGGGAAGTCCGGCTCGGCGGCCACCTCCAGGGTGTGGCTCCCGGCGCCGAGGACGCCGCCCTTGATCGACACCTCCTCCTGCAAGACACCCAACTCGCGCAGCACCCAGTTCGGGATGCGCAGGAACAGGTCGCCCACCGGCAGCGCCAGGCGCTTCTGCTGGTACATGGGCTCGATGAGGTCGCGCCAGTTCCGCTCCACCACCTCCCGCTTGAAGGTCTGCTTGTGGGTCAGCTCGCCGTGGGCCTCGTCGAGGGGGCGGGGCAGCAGCCGGAAGGCCATCACCCGCTCGAAGGGGGCCAGGAAGCGGTTGGCCGAGGCCACCAGCGAGAACACCAGCTCGCGGATCTCCTCGGGCGTCTTCTGGCGCAGGGAGGGGTCCTGGTCGAGGGCCGGCCAGACCAGGAGCGTGTTGTACTCGCGGTGATCGCCGACCAGGAAGGCCTGCCCCACCGCGTCGAAGTCCTTGAAGAGGTTCTCGATGCGCTGGGGCGAGATGGTCTGCCCGGAGCTGTTCTTGTAGATCTCCTTCTTGCGGCCGGTGATGCGGTAGTGCCCGCGCTCGTCCACCGAGACCAGGTCCCCGGTGTGGAACCAGCCGTCGGTCTCGAAGGCCTCCTCGCCCTCGGGGGGGTTGAAGTACCCCGGGCTGACGTAGGGCCCGCGGATGAGCAGCTCGCCGTCCTGGTCCTGGGAGCACTCGATCCCGGGGAGGGGGACGCCGATGGAGCCCTCCCGGTAGTCGCCCGGGGAGGTCATGAGGATCCCCCCGGTGGCCTCGGTCATGCCGTAGCCGGAGAGGAGCTGCACCCCGGCGCGGTGGAAGACCTTGAAGACGGTCGGGTCGAGGTAGCCGGCCGCGGAGAGGCCGAGGCGCAGCCGCCCGCCGGTGAGGGCGCGCAGGTACGGGCTGGGATCGGCGACCTCGTCGGCCTGGGCCTCCCGCACGGCCGCGTCGTGGATCTCCATCCACTTCTTGGGGACGCTGATGAAGGCGGTGGGGCGCACCGACTTGAAGTCCTCGAGCAGCGTGGGCGTGGCGGTGGAGCGGGCCATGACGTAGGTGGCCCCCCACCACAGGGTCCCGGTCAGCTCCAGGTAGCGGCCGAAGGTGTGGTAGAGCGGCAGGTAGCAGAGGAAGACGTCCCCCTCCCCGATCTCGGGGAGCGCCAGCCCCCGGCACAGCCGCTTCGACACGATGTTGAGGTGGGAGAAGGCGATGCCCTTGGGCGTCCCGGTGGTGCCCGAGGTGTACATGACCGTGGCCAGGTCGCGGCTGTGCACGCAGCCGGCGCGCATGGCCCGCGAGGCGTCGGCGAAGGCGCCGCCGTCCTGGTCCACCATCTGCTCCAGGGTGAGCAGCCCGTGCCGCTCGGCGGCGTCGGCGGTGAAGACCACGATCTCCTGCAGCGCCGGGAGCTGGGCCAGCGAGGGCAGGACCTTGCTCACCTGCTCCTCGTCCTCGGCGAAGAGCACCCGCGCCCCCGAGTGGCGCAGCATGTAGACCACCTGCTCGGCGGTGGCGTTGGCCGGCAGCGGCGTGTCCACGATGCCGTTCCCCAGGCAGGCCAGGTCCACCAGCGCCGCCTCGAGGCGGTTCTCGGAGAGGATGGCCACCCGGGCGTCCGGGTCGTCCCCGAGGAGGGAGAGCAGCCCGCGGGCCAGCGAGCGGGTGCGCCGGCCCACGTCGGCCACCGTCAGGTCGCCGAGCTCGCTCCCGGGCACGCGGATGGCCACGGTGCGAGGGTCGGTCTCCTCCCGGGAGCGCAAGAGCTCGCCGAAGGTGTAGTCGGCGCGCTCGACCACCGGTAGGAGGAGCCGCGTCCAGCCCTCCACCAGGTCCGGCGTGAGCGCCGACAGGAACCGCCGGCGGCGCACCGAGTCGAGCACCGTGAACAGAGCCTCGCGCGGGAAGCGCCGCTGGTC
>DASRTO010000382.1:0-5583 GCA_035655915.1 Anaeromyxobacteraceae bacterium | reverse complement strand
TGCCGCGGCAGGAGGAACCGGCCATGCCCAGCAGCGTCTACAAGGTGATCGAGATCGTCGGCTCCAGCCCCGAGTCCTGGGAGAAGGCGGCGCAGGCGGCGCTGGACAAGGCCGGCAAGTCGCTGCGCGACCTGCGCGTCGCCGAGGTGACGGCGCTCGACCTCCACCTGGACGAGAAGGGCAAGGTGGCGGCCTTCCGCGCCAAGCTCAAGGTGTCGTTCAAGTTCGAGGGCTGATGCCGTCGCCGCTGGGGACCCTGGGACGGATGCTGGTGGGGCTGGGAGCGCTCCTGGCGCTCCTCGGCGGGCTGCTGCTCCTCGCCGACCGGTTCCCCTGGTTGCGCCTGGGCCGCCTTCCCGGGGACGTCGCCGTGGAGAAGGAGCGCTTCCGATTCTACTTCCCGCTGGGCACCTCGATCCTGCTGAGCCTCGTGCTCACGGCGCTCCTCTGGATCGCGCTGAAGCTCCTTGGCCGCCGGTAGGCGGGAACGGGGCGCGCGCGCCGAAGCGGTACCGGGCCGGGGCGACCCGGCGGCTCAGCGGCGCAGTCGGCGCGACAGCTCGACGCGGTTGCGCACGCCGAGCTTGTCGAAGATGGTCTTGAGGTGGCTCTTCACCGTCTGCGGAGCGATGGCCAGGCGGTCGGCCACCTCGCGGCTCCGCAGCCCGTCGGCGACCAGGATGGCCACCTCGCGCTCGCGCTGGGTGAGCCCGTCGGAGCGGGCCTCCTCGGCCACCTCGGTGACCGCGTGGGTCGGCCCCGGCAGTGGCTCGCGCCACAGGTGGAACTGGGTGCGCCCCTTGCCGACCGCGGTGGCCTCGACCCGAAGGCGCTCGCCGGCCTGCTCGATGAGGAGCGCGCGGCGGACGCCGGGCGGGCCCGTTTGGGCGCCCTCGGCCAGGCCGCGCAGCTCGGCCGGCAGGAGCGCGCCGTCGGTGACGCCGTTCCAGAAGGAGCGCAGCATCTCCTCGGCGGCCCGGTCGCAGTGCAGGCGCCCGTCGATGTCGGACTGGGCAGCGGCCCCGCGCGGATGGCCTCTCGTGCTGGCGCGCATCATCTATTCTTCCCCTCTACCCCCAAGGTCGGATGATGGCGGCTTCGGTGCGACATCCTATCGGAACCAAACGGAACTTGACAGCAATCCGTCGAGACTATCCGGCAAGTAACCGATCTCACACATAAGGATGGGGTGGCCACGTCCTTTGTGGGGGTGGAGCCGCCGCGTCCGCCCGGATTCTACGCTTGATTCAAGTCAACCGCCGGCGCTACTGCAGCTCAACCTCGAACCCCAGCCGGCGCGCCGCCTCAATGAACTCGTCGGCGGGGACGACGCGGGCGGGCAGGCGCAGCGTGGTCTCGGTCTGCTCGGGGATCACCGCCCGCACCGTCACCGGGGTGGTGCCGGGGAAGCGGGCCAGCAGCGCCTTGAGCTGGGTGGAGCGCTCGGGGGTGAGCGCGTCGGCGTCGACGCGCAACGCCACCTGGGTGGTCTTCTGGCCGCGCACCGCGCTCAAGGGCTCGATCTCGGTGGCCACCACCTCGGCCCGGGGGTGGTCCTCGTCACGGGTGTTGATGCGGACCTCGCCGTGCACCAGGATGGGCTCGTCCCCCCCCACCGCCTCCTCCCAGTCGGCCCACCCCTTCTGCGCCGGGCGCCCGTTCACGGCCGGGCGGCTCCCCCAGCAGATGACCTCCACCGAGCCGGTGAGGTCCTCCAGGGTGAAGAAGCCGTAGCGGGTGCCCTTCTCCTTGTTGGAGCGCTCCCGGAGCGAGGTGACCACCCCCACCACCGCCACCTTGTCCCCCTGCCGCTTGTGGGCGGCCTGGGCGCAGGTGGCCGAGGCGTAGCGGCGCACCTCCTTCTCGTAGCCGTGCAGCGGGTGGCCGGTGATGTAGAAGCCCAGCGCCTCCTTCTCGAAGGCCAGCCGGATGCGCTCAGGCCACTCCTCCACCTTCACCTCGCCGACCAGGTCGCCCGGCTCGGGGTAGCGCGGGCGGACCTCGGCCGCCGCCCCCAGTGCCCCGAAGAGGCTCGCCTGGCCGGAGAGCCGGTCGGCCTGAGCCGAGGCCCCGGCCGCCAGCGCCGCGTCCACCCCGTGGCAGAGGCGCCAGCGCGGCACCCCCTCGAAGTCGAAGGCCCCGCTCTTCACCAGCGCCTCGATTACCTTCTTGTTGAGCTTGCGCGGGTCCACCCGGCCGCAGAAGTCGAAGAGGCTCTTGAAGGGGCCGCCCTCGGCGCGGGCCGAGAGGATGGCCTCCACCGCCGCCGCGCCCACGCCCTTCACCGCCCCCAGTCCGAAGCGGATCCGGGCATTCGAGCTGGGGGGATGAGGCCCCCCCAGACCCCCCGCTCGCTCCGGGGCAGCCTCGTCCGGCTGCCCCTGCGCTCGCCCCGACCCGGCCGAGACGGCCGTGAACACCGCCTGCGACTCGTTCACATCCGGCGAGAGCACCTCGATGCCGCCCTGGCGGGCCTCGAAGATGTGGGCCACCACCTTGTCGGTGTTGGAGGCCTCGCTGGTGAGCAGGGCCGCCATGAACTCCACCGGGTAGTGGGCCTTGAGCCAGGCGGTCTGCACGGTGAGGACGCCGTAGGCCGCCGCGTGCGACTTGTTGAAGCCGTAGGCGGCGAACTTCTCCATCATGTCGAAGATGGAGCCGGCGGTGCCGCCGTCCACCCCGTTCATCCGGCAGCCCTCGAGGAAGCCGGCCCGCTCCTTGGCCATCTCCTCGGCCTTCTTCTTCCCCATGGCGCGGCGGAGCAGGTCGGCGCGGCCGAGCGAGTAACCGGCCAGCACCTGGGAGATCTGCATCACCTGCTCCTGGTAGACGATGACGCCGTAGGTGTCCTGGAGGATGGGCTCCAGCGTGGGGTGGGGGTAGCGAACCCTCTCCCGGCCGTGCTTGCGGTCGATGTAGACGTCCACCATGGTCCGGCCGTCGTCGAGCCGCTGGTCCAGCGGGCCGGGGCGGAAGAGGGCGCCGGCGGCGATGACGTCCTCGAAGCGCGAGGGCTTCATCTTGGCCACCATGTTGGTGAAGCCCTCGGACTCCATCTGGAAGACGCCGGCGGTATCGCCGCGGCCGATGAGGTCGTAGACCGCCTTGTCGTCGAGCGGGATGTCAGCGGCCGCCTGGACCGGCTCCTCCGGGTGGTTGCGGCGCACCAGCTTCAGCGCCTCGTCGATGACCGTCAGGGTCTTGAGGCCCAGGAAGTCGAACTTGACCAGCCCCGCCTTCTCCGCGTCGTCCTTGGCGAACTGCGAGACCAGCAGGTCCGACTTGTCGTCCTTGTAGACCGGGACGTACTCCCACAGCGGCTTGTCGGCGATGACCACCCCGGCGGCGTGCAGGCCGGCCTGGCGGTTCAGCCCCTCCAGCGACATGGAGACGTCGAGGATGTCCCGGGTGGTGACCCGCTGCTCGCGCCCCTCGGCGTCGGCCCATTGCTGCACCACCACCGGCTTCTCGTAGAGCTCCTTGAGGCGCGGCTCCTTCTCGAGGCACTCCCTGAGGGGCGGGGTCTTGCCCTGCACCGGCTCGGGGACCAGCTTGGCCAGCCGGTCCCCCTCGGCGAAGGGGAGCCCCATGACCCGCACCACGTCGCGGATCACCGAGCGGGCCTTGAGCGAGCCGAAGGTGATGATCTGGCCGACGTTCTCCTTGCCGTACTTGCCGGCCACGTAGTGGATCACCTCGTCGCGCCGGTCCTGGCAGAAGTCGACGTCGAAGTCGGGCATGGAGACCCGCTCCGGGTTGAGGAAGCGCTCGAAGAGCAGGTTCCAGCGCAGCGGGTCGAGGTCGGTGATCCGCAGCGACCAGGCGACGATGGAGCCGGCGCCCGAGCCGCGGCCGGGGCCCACCGGGATGTCCCGTCCCTTCGCCCAGTTGATGAAGTCCTGGACGATGAGGAAGTAGCCGGAGAAGCCCATGCGGGCGATGACCCCGAGCTCCATGTCCAGCTGCTGCCGGTAGCGGTCGCGCTGGTGCGGGTAGCGCCCCTCGATCTCCTTGAAGCGGCGATCCAGGCCAGAACGGGCCAGCTTCCCGAGGTACTGGTCCTCGGTGACGTTCTCCGGGAGCTGGAAGCGCGGCAGGTAGCTCTCGCCCAGCTTCAGGTCGAGCCGGCACATCTCGGCGATGCGCACCGTGTTGGCGACCGCCTCCTGGTAGTCGGGGAGCGCCTGCAGCATGTCGCCCGGGCCGGTGACGAAGAGGCCGTCGGTTTCGTGGCGGATGCGCTTCGGGTCGTTGAAGGTCTTCCCCGAGGCGATGCACATCAGCACCTCGTGGGCCCGGGCCTCCTCGCGGCGGACGTAGTGGGCGTCGGCGGTGGCGGCGAGAGGGATGCCCTCCGACTGGCCCAGCTCGGCGAGGCGGGCGTTGACCTCGATCTGCTCCCGCATCCCGTTGGACTGGACCTCGAGGAAGAAGTGGCCCGGGGCGAAGATCTCCTTGTACTCCCGGGCGGCGCGGCGGGCGCCGTCCATGTCCCCCTGGCGGCACAGGCGCGGCACCTCCCCCGCCAGGCAGGCGGTGAGGCCGACCAGGCCGCGGGAGTGCTGGCGCAGCAACTGCTTGTCGATGCGCGGCTCGTAGTAGTACCCCTCGGTGAAGGCCATCGAGGAGAGGTAGCGCAGGTTGGCCCAGCCCTCGGCGTCCTTGGCGAGGAGGATGAGGTGGCGACCCAGCCGCTCGGTGCGGTCCTGCCGCCCCTTCTCGCCGGCGACGTAGGCCTCCATCCCCAAGATGGGCTTCACCCCCGCGGCCCGGGCGGCCCTGTAGAAGTCGATGGCGCCGAACAGGTTGCCGTGGTCGGTGACCGCCACCGCGTCCATACCCTTCTTCTTCACGGTCTGGACGAGGTCCTTGATGCGGATGGCCCCGTCGAGGAGCGAGTAGAGGGTGTGGAGGTGGAGGTGGACGAAATCGCCCAAGCGGCGAGGCTCCCGATGCCCCGGCGGCGAGGCCGGGGAGGGGAGTCATACCAAGCGGGACTGACGCCCACCACCGATGGCCAAGCGCGCCGCAACCCGATGGTCCGGGGGGGGAGGGCGCTGGGCGGAAGGCGCCCCGGATGCATGACATGGGCGTGCCCCACGGAGCCCGCTCTTGTCCTCGCCGGTCGCCGCCACCTCGAAGCGCTCGCGCACGGCTACCTGTCCTTGGCAACGGGCCTCCGCCGCGATGCCGAAGGATGTCGGACGTCCGAGGCGACGTTTCGCCTACCGGCCCCACCTGGGACGCGATAACGGACATGCCTCCGCGAAAGCGGATGGCTATGAGGTGCCGCCTCAGCCCCTAAGGAGGCACCGCATGAGCCCGATCGAGAAGGAGGTCCTTTCCGCCAACACCGCCTACGCCGACGCCTTCGGCGACAAGGGGAAGCTGGCCATGCCCCCGCGGCGCCACTTCGCCATCCTCACCTGTATGGACGCGCGGCTCGACCCGGCTCGCTACGCCGGCCTGGCCGAGGGCGACGCCCACGTGATCCGCAACGCCGGCGGCCGCGCCTCGGACGACGCCGTCCGCTCGCTGGTCATCTCCCACAAGCTCCTCGGCACCGACGAGTGGTTCGTGGTC
>DASRTO010000381.1:0-2494 GCA_035655915.1 Anaeromyxobacteraceae bacterium | reverse complement strand
GTATCCCGATTGGCGCCGGGACGCCCACATCCCCGCCCGCGCCGCCCGCGCGCTGGGCCTCCCGTTCCTGCCGGTGCGCCGCGGAGGCCGCCAGGTGGTGCTGGAGGGCGGCGCCATGGACGTGAACGGTCGCGGCACCGTCCTCGCCACCGAGGAGTGCCTGCTCGATCCGGCCGTCCAGGTGCGGAACCCCGGCTTCTCCCGCGGCGACTATCAGGCGCTGTTCCGGGACGTGCTCGGCGCCGGCAACGCCATCTGGCTCGGGCGGGGCCTCGCCGGCGACGACACCCATGGCCACGTGGACGACCTCGCCCGCTTCGCCGGGCCCGGCACGGTGGTGCTGTGCCGGGAGCCCGACAGGCGCGACCCGAACCACGCCGCCCTGGAGGAGAACCGGGAGCGGCTCGAGTCGGCGCGGCTCGAGGACGGTTCCCGCCCCGAGGTGATCTTCCTCCCCATGCCCTGCCCGGTGGTCTTCGACGGGCGGCGGCTGCCGGCGAGCTACGCCAACTTCTACGTGGCCAACGTCGCGGTGCTGGTCCCGACCTTCAACGACCCGGCCGACCGGGAGGCCCTGGGCATCCTCTCGGAGCTGTTCCGCGACCGGCCGGTGGTGGGCGTCCACGCCCTCGACCTGGTGTGGGGCCTGGGCACGCTCCACTGCATGACGCAACAGGAGCCGCGCGACCCGGGACGCGGCACCGGGGAGAGGCCATGAGCGCCAGGCAGCCCAGCTCGCGCAGCTGCTTCGTGTGCGGGCGCGAGAACCAGGCCGGGCTGGGAGCCCGCTGGGAGAGCGACCGCGACTCGGGCGAGGTCCGGGCCCGGCTCGCCATCCCCGAGCGCTTCAACGGCTACCCGGGCGTGGTCCACGGTGGCGTGGTGACGGCGCTCCTCGACGAGGCCATGGCCCGCACCGCCCTGGTGGAGGGCGGATTCGAGGACCTCATGGTGACGGCCCGCATGGAGGTGACCTTCCGCCGGCCGGTGCCCACCGCCACACCGGTGACGGTGGTGGCGCGCCTCCTCAGGAAGACCGGCTCTCGCGCGCGGGCCGAGGCGGAGCTGCGCCTCCCGGACGGCTCGGTGGCCGCCCGCGCCGAGGCGCTCATGACGCGGCCGCCGGCCGCGGTCGCCGCCGGATGGGCCGCCGAGCGCCCCTTCTGGCGGGTGGACGAGTAGCCCCGCGGGCGCGCTCCCCGTCCTGGCGCGGGAAGGGGCGCCGCGGCGAGCCTCGGAGCCGGGGGCGCGCGCCCCTCGATCTCGGGACGGCCGGCCACCGGATGCGCGTTTTTCGTCAGCCGCCTGACCCGGTATGCCGCTCCGGGTCCATCAGGCCCCGCCCTTTTCCCGGGCGAATCCAGGCTCCGCCCCTGGCACGCCGGTCGCACCTCCGGGAGTCGGGACCGAGCCACGGAGGGCAACATGCCCGAGAACGTGCACTGTCCGATGTGCGACCAAGGCGTGGCGGTGCGAGGAGAGGGGCGCCTGGAGCAGAGCGGCCAGACCTTCCTGCCCACCACCGTCTGGACCTGCGACCGCTGCGGCTACGCCCGCTACGAGGCGGCGCTCGGCACGCAGTGGCGCGCCGATGCGGGGCCGATGCGCCGGGCCGCCTGAGCTACCGCGCCTTGTCCCAGACCAGGCGCCCGAGCTGCTCCAGCGTCGCGCCGAGCCGCGCCGGCCGGACCGCGGCCAGCCGCGCGATGCGCCGCGCCACCGCGGCGCGATGCATGGCTTCCTGCGGCGAGAGGATCGACACCCGGGCCAGCCGCTCGTCGGCGCGGCATTCGCGCACCAGCCAGTCGCCGCAGCCCTCCGGGCAGCCCAGGTCCATGGCCACCAGGTCCGGCAGCGGGTCCTCTTGCAGCATCGCCAGCGCGTCCCAAGCGCTCGAGGCCACGCGCACCGTGCATCCGTCGCGCGCCAGCCGCTCGGCGATCTCGCCTCGCAGGCCTTGCTCGACCTCGACCAGCAGGACGCGCATTCCGCTCACAGCACAGAATCCTAGCGGCACTCCACCGGCGGAATCTTGTCCCCTGATCGAGGCACGGTCCGTCCACCGCCCCGGGTAGCCAGTTCCCTGGCCCGCCGGGCTGCGGTTCGTCCCGCCGGCTCGGCTTCCTACCCCATAGGGGGGCCTCCACGCTGGCCCCAGGGGCCCGGCACCTGGGGCCCGGGCGCGCCCTTGCGGCGCCGCAGGATCGCCTCGCGGTCGGCGCCGGGCTGGTCTCCCGCACCATCTCCACCGCCGACGGCGCGCCCCCGGGGCCCGGATCCTCCCCGGCGCGGCCGCTTGCCGGGATATGCTCCGGACCCGATGAGCGAGGCGGCGGGCAGGGCGACGGCCCCGGCGGCCGAGCGGCGGATCCGGGCCATCCGCAACCTCGGCATCATGGCCCACATCGACGCGGGCAAGACCACGCTCACCGAGCGGCTGCTCTACGTCTCCGGCCGGACCCACAGGATGGGGGAGGTCCACGACGGCGCCGCG
>DASRTO010000380.1:0-4713 GCA_035655915.1 Anaeromyxobacteraceae bacterium | reverse complement strand
CGAGCCTCTCCCGAGGGTGAGCCCCGAGGGCGAGTGGGGCGCCGGCGCGGCCTCGAGGCCTGCGTCGCGCAGGCGCTGGAGGAGCTCGTCGCGCCGAGGCGAGCGCAGCGAGAGCGGCGCCGGCTGGTTCATGGCCCGGCCGAGCGCCAGCGCCTCCCCGGCGCCGAGCCAGGCCACCCACTCCTCGGCCAGCCAGCGCGGCAGCGACTCGGCGACCGCGACGTGCCCCGCCGGATCGGCGGCCAGCGGGGGCGGCTCGGGGAGGCGCGGGTCCCGCGCCAGCGCGCGCAGCACCGCGTTCACGAAGCCGGAGGCCCGCCCGTGATCCACCCGCCGCAGGAGCCCCACGGCCTCCCCCACCGCCGCGTGCGCCGGCGTGCCCAGGAAGAGGAGCTGGTAGGCCCCCAGCCGCAGCGCCACCCGCGCCGCGGCGTCCACGGCCCCGAGCGGACGGCTCAGGCGGGGCGCCAGGGCGGCGTCCAGCGACAGGGCCCGCCGCAAGGTCCCGTAGACCAGCTCGGTGGCCAGGCCGGCCTCGCGGGGGTCGAGGGCCCCCGCCTCGCCCAGCGCCGCGTCGAGGGCCCGTGAGGCGAAGGCGCCGCCCTCCTCCACCCGGCGCAGCACCTGGAAGGCGATCTGGCGGGCCGTCATGTGCCGAGGGTGAAGGCGTCCCGACGCAGGCCGTTCAGGAACTCGAGGGCTCCCTGGCGGCGCTTGCCCTCCAGCTGCACCTCGGAGACCAGCAACGCGCCCGAGCCGCAGGCGACGGCGAAGCCGCGGCCGTGGACCTTCTCGGCGGAGCCGGGGGGGCCCGGCGCCGCGCCCGCCTCCAGGACCTCGGCCGCCAGGATCTTGAGGAGCCGGCCCTCCAGGGTGGTCCAGAGGCCGGGCCAGGGTGCGAAGCCGCGCAGGCGGTCGCGGAGGCGCCGCCCCGGCAGGCTCCAGTCGGCGCGCCCGTGATCCTTCTCGAGGATGGGCGCCAGCGTGGCCCGGGAATGGTCCTGCCGCACCGGCACCAGCTGGCCTCGCTCTAGGAGGCGGAGCGCCTCCACCAGGGCCTCGCCGCCCAGCCGCGCCAGGCGCGGCGAGAGGGTCTCGGCGGTGTCCTCCGGCGCGATGGGCAGCGCGCGCTGCAGCAGCACGTCGCCGGTGTCGAGCCCCGGGTCCATCTGCATGATGGTGACCCCGGTCTCGCGCTCCCCCTCGGCCACCGCCCACTGGATGGGGGCGGCGCCGCGGAAGCGGGGGAGGAGCGACCCGTGGACGTTCACCGCGCCGTGGGGCGCCAGCTCCAGCAGGTCCGTCCCCAGGATGCGTCCATAGGCGGCCACCGCCAGCAGGTCCGGCGCGTGGGCCGCCAGGTCGGAGGCGAGCCGCCCGTCGCGGACCTTCTCGGGCTGCAGCACCGGGAGGCCGCGCTCCCGCGCCCAGCGCTTCACGGCCGGCTCGCGCAGCGCCCGTCCCCGCCCGGCCGGGCGGTCGGGCTGGCAGACCACGCAGGGCACCTCGTGCCCGGCGGCGGCGAGCGCCTCCAGCGAGGGGACGGCGAAGTCCGGCGTTCCAAGGAAGGCGATGCGCACCAGGGGTCTATACCACCCCTCGGGGGCGGCGAGGCGGGTGTGGCCCGGCGCCGGCGAGCGGGTACAATCCCGCGCGCCTCCCGAGCGCCCGCGCGTGAACGTCGCACTCGTCTACCCCGCCCGGCTCCCCGCCCCGCTCTACGGCGGCACCGAGCGCGTCGTCTGGTGCCTGGCCCGGGAGCTGGCGCGGATGGGGCACCGGGTCTCCCTGCTGGCGGCCCCGGGGTCCCGCTGCGACTTCGCCGAGGTGGTTCCCGTCGGGCCGGGCGACCCCATCGCCCGGTCGATTCCGGGCGACGTCGACCTGGTGCACCTGCACGTGGCGCCCCGCGAGCCGATCGGGAAGCCGTACCTCGTCACCGTGCACGGCAACGCCGAGGAGGCGCCCCTCCCACACAACGCGGTCTTCGTGTCGCGGCGCCACGCCCACCGCTACGGAGCCGAGTGCTTCGTGCACAACGGCCTGGACTGGAGTGAGTACGGCGCGGTCGACCTCGACCGGAAGCGGGAGTACTTCCACTTCCTGGGGAAGGCCGCCTGGCGGGTGAAGAACGTCAAGGGCGCCATCCAG
Organism: Anaeromyxobacteraceae bacterium; assembly: GCA_035655915.1. Taxonomy (GTDB): domain Bacteria; phylum Myxococcota; class Myxococcia; order Myxococcales; family Anaeromyxobacteraceae; genus DASTPH01. The sequence goes on along the minus strand of DASRTO010000380.1, from coordinate 2,562 downwards.
CTGGCCCGGCGCTGCAGGCGGGAGCTGAAGGTGCTGGGTGGCCACCGCCTCAATCTGAGGATGGGCTTCCGGCTGACGCTCACCCGCTGGGCCACCTTCCACGGCATGGTGGACGACGCCCGGAAGAAGGAGATCCTGAGCGGGTCCCGGGGGCTCTTGTTCCCGGTGCGGTGGCACGAGCCCTTCGGCCTGTCCGTCATCGAGAGCCTGTACTTCGGCGCTCCGGTCTTCGGCACGCCCTACGGCGCGCTGCCGGAGATCGTCACCCCGGAGGTGGGGTTCCTGTCGGCCTCGTCGGACGAGCTGCTGGCGGCCATGCGCGAGGCAGGGCGGTACTCCCCGCGGCGCTGCCACGAGTACGCTCGCGACCGCTTCGGCTCGGCGCGGATGGCGCGCGACTACCTGGCCAGGTACCAGGCGGTGCTGGCCGGCCAGGCCTTGAACGCCACCCGCCCCGCGCTCCGGCCCACCGCGGAGCGGTTCCTGCCCTGGCGGTAGGCGCCCTCACTCCACGGCCAAAAGGTGCAAGTCGCACAGGTGGGTGCCGGTCTCGAAGCGCGGGATGGCGGCGCCGAGCGCCACCGCCGCCGGGCCGGACCGGGCCTCGGCCAGCGCCCGGTCGAGGTCCACCCCCAGCCGCCGCGCCAGGGCGGCGCTCTCGCCGTCCACCACCGCCCCGGCCTGCTCGGTGGGGCCGTCGCGCCCGTCGGAGCCGGCGGCCAGGAAGGCGGCCGGGAGGCCGTCCAGGCGCCGGGCCACGAGGAGCGCCAGGTGCTGGGCTCTGCCGCCGTCGGGCCGCGCGGCCCCGGGCACGCGGACCGTCGGCTCGCCGCCCACCGCCAGCAGGCGGCGCCCCCGGCCGGCGCGCTGGCGCGCCCAGGCGGCCACCCGCTCGGCGAAGGGCGCCACGTCCCCGGTGACGGGCGCGGCCTCGGCCTCGGCATCGAAGCCGAGGCCGGCGGCAGCGGTGGCGGCGGCGCGGGCCAGGTCCACCGGTCCGGCCAGGAGGCGGTGGGTGACGCCCGCGAAGCGCGGGTCGCCCGGCTTGGGCGTCTCCGGCCGCTCGCCGCGCGCCCCGGAGAGGAGGTGGGCGCGCACGCTCGCGGGCAGGTCGGCCTCGACGCCGGCGCCGCGCGCCAGCCCCAGCGCCTCCTGGAAGGTGGTCGGGTCGGGGACCAGCGGGCCCGAGCCTATGGCCGACAGGTCGTCGCCCGGGACGTCGGAGAGCACCAGCACCGTGGCCGGGCCGGAGAGGGCCAGCGCCAGCCTGCCGCCCTTGAGCCGCGACAGGTGCTTGCGGCAGGTGTTCAGCTCCTGGATGGAGAGGCCGGCCGCCATGAGCCGGGCCGCCGCCGCCACCTTGTCCTCGAAGGGCACCCCCTCCACCGGTGCCACCGCCAGGGCGCTGGCCCCGCCTGAAAGGAGCACCAGCGCCGGACGGCCGCTGCCGCGCCCGGCCCAGTCCAGCGCCTCGAGGCCGGCCGCCAGCGAGGCCGGCGAGGGACGGGGGTGGGTGCCGGGTACGGCCCGGACCCCCGGCGGCGGGCGCTCCCCCCGGGGCAGGAGGCACAGCGGGTCGCGGGCGCGGTCGCCCAGGGCCTGGAGCGCCGCCGAGAGCATGGGGGCGGCCGCCTTGCCCAGGGCCAGCAGGCGCAATGGGCCCTCGGGCGAGCGCTCCCGCAGCGCCGCCGCCACCAGTCGCTCCGCCGAGCAGGCGGCCAGCGCCTGGCGGTAGGCCGCCTCGCAGGCCAGCGCCAGCGCCCCGCGACCGGTCATGGTGGGTCATTCTCGCACACCGCCGCTGCGTTGCGGGCCGGGGGGCTCGCGATAGAATCGCGCGGGCGACAGGCAGCGAGGGGAAGGGAGCGGCCATGGCGGAACCCAGCGGCGGCGCCGCGGCACACCAGCGCCGCGTCTACCTCGTCGATCGCGCCTTCCAGCTCAAGTACACCATCGTGCTGATGGTGGCCGGGCTGGCGGTGGCCCTGGCCTTCGGCCTGTGGATCTGGCAGGCCCATGTTCAAGTCTCGGACCTGGCGGCGGTGGATCCCGCCCTCCGCCCGCTCATCGAGGCCTCCGACCGCAACCTGCTCGTGATCTTCGTGGGGATCGCCGCCCTCATGGCGGGGGCGCTGGGGCTGGTGGGCATCCTGGTCACCCACCGGGTGGCCGGCCCCATCTTCGTCATGGGGCACTACATGTCGGTGCTGGCGCAGGGGCGCTTCCCGCGCATGCGCACCCTGCGGCAGCGCGACGAGCTCAAGGCCTTCTTCCAGACCTTCATCGAGGCCGTGGCGGCGCTGAAGCAGCGCGAGGCGCGCCACGCCACGGTGCTGGAGGAGGCGGTGGAACGCATGCGCGCCGCCGCCGGGAAGGCTCCGGACCTCCTGCCCGCCATCGAGGCCCTGGAGACGGCGGCGCGGGAGCGCCGCCAGGCGCTGGCCGCCGACGACCCCGAGCTCACCCCCATGTTCATCCCCATGCTCCGCCGGCCCGGCCGCGAGGAGCCCAAGAGCACGCCCTAACCACCGGAGGCTCCCATGCGCCACGCCATCGCCGCCG
>DASRTO010000379.1:0-2839 GCA_035655915.1 Anaeromyxobacteraceae bacterium | reverse complement strand
GGCCGCGCCTCGACGTCCTCGAGGGCCGGGCCCACCTCGGCCAGGCGGCGCTCTCGGCCGCCCCAGGCGTGCGCCTGGAGCGGCCGGCGCGCAACCAGCGCATCTGGGCCTCGATCTTCCCGGTGCCGGTGGCGCTGAGCTGGGACGGAACCGCCGCCGCAGGGCTCCTGGCGGAGGCGGCGCGGGACGCCGGGTTCACCCGGCGCGTCGCCTCGGGACCCGCCGGGACGGGCCAGCTCGAGGTGGAGCTCCCCGAGGCCGGCCCCTGGTTCTGGCGGGTCGCCGACGCCGCCGGCCGGCCCCGCAGCGAGACGCGGCGGCTGGTGGTGATCGTGGACCGGCCCCCCACGCCGTTCTCGCCCATGGCCGGCGAGATCGTCCTGGCGCCTCCGGGGGTCCAGGTGCCGTTCTGGTGGACCGCCGTGGACGGGGCGTCGCGCTACCGGGTGGAGATCGCCGCCGAGCCTTCCTTCCGCAACCTGGCCCTCTCCGCCGCCGCCACCGGGCCCGGGCTCTGGGCCGCCTTGGACCTGCCCGAGGGCGTCTACTACTGGCGCGTGCGGGTGGACCAGGCCGAGCGGGGCTCGTCCCCTCCGTCCGCCCCTTCCCCCTTCCGCCTCATCCGCCGGCCGGTCCCGGACGCGCCCCGCCTCTTCGATCCCACCATCGAGGTCGAGCATGGCGCACGCTGACCTCCCGGCCGTCCTCGGGCTGGCGCTCTGCGCGCTGGCGCCGGCCACCTCCAGGGGGGGCGAGCCTTCGGCCTCGGTGGTCCTCCGCTGGGAGGCCGTCCCGGACGCGGTGGCCTACGAGGTGGAGGTGGCCCGCGACCGGGACTTTGCCGACGCGGTGGTGGCGGAGCGCACCCAGGTCCCTGGCTACCGTTGGCGCGCCATTCCGGCGGAGCGCCACTACTGGCGGGTCCGCAGCCTCGACGCCAACGGACGCGCCGGCCCCTGGAGCGAGACCAAGGTCATCGAGACCGCCCTGACGGCGCCGGCCCCGGCGGAACCGCCCGACGGCGCCCGCCTGACGTGGGATCGCGACGACCGCGCGGTGGCCTTCAGCGGCACGCCCTCCGAGCTGCTGCGCGAGTACCGCCTGGAGGTGGCCGCCGACCCGGACTTCTCGAAGCCCGTCGTCTCCCGCCGCGGCCCCTCCCCGGCCTTCCGGGTCGGGCTCCCCGGCCTCGGCACCTTCCACTGGCGGCTCGGCGGCGTGGCGCTCGACGGGCGGGAGGCGCCCTGGTCGCCGCCGCGCCGGCTCACGGTGGCGCTGGGGGCCCCTCGCCTCAGCGCCCCGGAGCCGGGGGGCTCCTTCCCCTTCGGGCCGGTGACCGTTGCCTGGGAGCCCCTCCAGCCGGCGGCCACCTACCGCGTGGTGGTCGAGGCGGGGGACGGGCCGCCCCGCCAGCTGGCGGCGACCGCCCCGCCGCTGGTCTACGCGCCCCATCGGCCGGGCCGGCACCGGGTCCGGGTCGCCGCGGTCCTCCCGGACGGACGCACCGGCCCGGCCAGCGAGGACCGCGAGTTCCGGATCGCCCCCCCGGCGCCCCTGCCGGCGCCCCGCCTGACCGAGCCCGCGGCGGGGGCCATCCTCGACGAGGCCAGCCGGCCGGGCTTCGCCTGGGAGACGGTCCCGGGAGCCGCCGGCTACGAGCTCCAGGCCGCGCCGCCCGGAGCGCTGGACCGAGCGCCGACGCAGCGCACCGAGGGCGCCCGGCTCGAGGTGGGCGGCCTGCCCCGCGGTTCCCTCGCCTGGCGCGTCCGGGCCCGCGACGCCTTCGGCGGCCCCGGCACCTGGAGCGAGGCCCGAGGGCTGCACCTGGGGCCGCGCCCCGCGGCGCGCATCGAGATCCGACTGGAGAAGGCGGCGCTGGTCGCCGACGGCTCGTCCTCCACCCAGGTCACAATCCGGCTGCTCGACGCCGAGGGACGGGCGGTCCCCGGCTCGCCCTCGGTCGAGACCTCCGCCGGGCGCGTGGAGGGGCTCTCGCGGGCGGGCGACGGCTGGGTGGCGCGCTACGTGGCTCCTCCCCTGCCGCCGCCTGGCGGCGCCGCGGAAATCGACGTCCGGGAGCGCGACCTCTCGGGCCAAACCCGCATCGGCCTCTCCCGCGAGGTGGACCGCCTGGCCCTGGGGGTGCTCGCCGGCTGGCGCACCAACCTCAAGGCAGTCTCCTCGCCCACCCTGGGGGTGGAGATGCAATGGCGGACGCCGCTCCTCGACGACCGGCTCATCGTCTCGGCCCGGGCCTCTTGGTACCAGGAGTCGGCCACGATCCCGCCCACCGGGGGGCTCGGCGCCCCGATGACCTCCACGGCGCGGGTGGTCCCGCTGACGGTCCTCGCCATCTACGAGTGGCCCCTGGGCTGGGCCACCCTCCACGCCGGGGCCGGCCTGGGAGCCGACCTGACCTGGGTGGACGTCGGCCCGTCCTCCCAGCTGGCGGCGAGCCCGGCGGCGGCGGCGGCGCTGGGCGCGAGCCGGGCCCTCGGCCCGGGCGAGGCGCTCCTGGAACTGGCGGCCTCGGCCGGCTCGCTGGACACTTCCCTGGCCTCCATGCGGACCGGCGGGTTGACCCTCTCCCTGGGGTATCGCCTGCGGCCATGAGACGCCCGCCACCCCTCCTGCTCCTCGCCCTGGCGGCGTCCTGCACCAGCCCGGACCTGCCGCCGCCGGCGGTCTCGGCGGTCGATCCTCCCGCGGTCCCGAACGGCAGCAGCAGCGCCGTCACCGTGCTGGGCCGGAACTTCGCCGCCGAGGTCACCGTCGACTTCGACGATCCGGGGCAGTCGCAGGTGGACGCGGTCTTCGACCTGACGATCGTCCACCCGGA
>DASRTO010000378.1:0-4422 GCA_035655915.1 Anaeromyxobacteraceae bacterium | reverse complement strand
GCACCGCCAAGGCCCCCCGAGAGGACCTGACCATCGACCCGGCGACGATCATGCAGCCCTGGACCGGCGACCTCGATGGGATGGTCGAGCGCCGACAAGTACGGGTGCTGGTCGTGCCCAGCAAGACCACCTATTTCCAGGACCGGGGCAAGCAGCGCGGGGCAACGTACGAAGCAATGAAGGTGGTCGAGAAGGAGCTGAACAAGAAGCTCGCGCGCGACAAGAAGCTCAAGCAGAAGCACCTCGAGGTCAGGTTCTTCTTCGTCCCGGTCAGACGAGACCAGCTCCTCCCGGCCCTGGTGGAGGGGAAGGGGGACATCGCGGCCGCCAACCTGACCATCACCCCCCAGCGCAGGGCACTGGTGGACTTCGCCGCCCCAATCGCAACCGGTGTCCGCGAGGTCGTGCTCACCGGGCCGGCATCGCCAGCCCTCGCGACGCTCGACGACCTGGCTGGCAAGGAAGTCTTCGTCCGCAAGTCATCGAGCTACCACCAGAGCCTGGTCGAGCTGAACCGGCGATTCGCCGCCGAGGGGAAGGCGCCGGTCGCGCTGAAGGAGGCGCCGGAAGAGCTCGAGGACGAGGACCTCATCGAGATGCTCGACGCCGGGCTCCTTTCGATCCTGGTGGTGGACAATCACAAGGCGGAATTCTGGAAGAAGGTTTTCAGGAAGATCACGGTCCACGAGGCGATCGCGGTTCGCACCGGGGGGGAGATCGCCTGGGCGGTTCGCAAGGACAGTCCCCGGCTCAAGGCCTTTCTGGACGGCGTCGCCGCCGCCAGTGGAAGCCTGGCCAAGGAGCGCGAGAGGATCCTGGCCCGATACTTCAAGAACCTCACCTACGTGAAGAACGCGGGCGCCGATGCGGAACGGAAGAAGTTCCTGGCGCTCGTGAAGCTCTTCCAGAAGTACGGGGACCGCTACGACGTCGACTGGCTCCTGATGGCCGCCCAGGGGTACCAGGAATCGAGGCTGGATCAGGAAGCCCGCAGTCCGGTGGGAGCCATCGGCGTGATGCAGGTCATGCCGGACACGGGCAAGGACCTCAAGGTCGGCGACATCACGCTCACGGAGCCGAACATCCACGCGGGCGTGAAGTACATGCGCGTCATGATCAATCAGTGCTTCGAGAAGGAGCCGATGACGAAGCTCGACAAGGCCCTCTTCGCCTTCGCGGCCTACAACGCGGGGCCGGGTCGTATCGCGCAGCTCCGCAAGGAGGCCGCCAGGCGCGGCCTCGACCCCAACGTGTGGTTCCACAACGTCGAGTACGTGGCCGCCGAGAAGATCGGGGCCGAGACCGTGACCTACGTGAGCAACATCTTCAAGTACTACGTCGCCTACCGCCTGATCGCGGAGACGTACCAGGAGCGCCGGCAGGCCATCGAGAGCCTCAAGGGCGGCTCGAAGTAGGTCGCGCGCGGCGGCCCCTTTTCGCGCCGGCTCGAGGCCGCGCTCTCCGACTTCTGATCGCCACAATGGGCAGTCGTTGATCCTAGAAGAGCAGCCCGAACAGCCTCTTCAAGAGCTCTTCGAGCGGCATGGCCGTGAGGAGCAGCGGCAGCATCGGCGCAAACGTCACCATGCCGAGCTGAAACAGCGCTTCCTTCGTGACCGGAATGGTCCGCATCGAGCGGATCACTTCGAGGCTATTGCCGAGATCAGCGAGGGACTGGATGTCGCCGCTGCCGAGCAGGGGCTCGTCGGGCAGCGCCCCGCCGCGCACCCACTTCTCGTCGAAGGCGCGGGAGTACCGTTCGGCGAGGGTGCCGTACTCGCGAAGTCCTCTGCGCCGTGCCTCGGAGAGCCGTGGAACAAACACGAGCAGCGGGCCGAACACCATGCACAGGACGAGTGCGACCAGCGCGAACGCCTCCATCCGAAACTCGCTCACCTTGGCGCTCATGTGGAAGATCCGGTTCGCAAAGAAACCGGCGAGCATCGCGCCGTGTGCGGCGGCCAGCGGCGCGAAGGCGTACACCGTGTACGCGAGAAATCCCAGCCCACCCAGGCGATCCGGATGCGTGGGCACCAACCTGAGCTCGAGCCGCGATACCTGATACAGGAAGCGCGCCCAGATGAACACGCGGAAATACCAGCGGCAGAGCAAGAACTGGAAGATCGGCAGGCTCACGTAGCCGTACCAGAAACCGGCGACCGAGAGCACCGGACTCCCGGCGCCCGGCATTGCGTACCAGGTCTCGGTGTTCAGGGCGATGTAGTGCCGCCAGAAGAGCTGAATGCCGACGCCGTAGACGATGGCGAGGAGCAGTACCTCGGCGACCACGGAGTTTCTGAGGCGGAACGCCGAGTCGATGATGGAGTGAAAGCGGGGAAGCTCTGCCTCGGCAACGAGATTCCTCTCGCGGAACAGCTGAACGACCGGGCGCATGCGCCGGTGCACCACAATCTCGGCCATGACCAGCAGCGGCAGCGTGACCAGGAATCGAACGTGTAGCTCCAGATCCAACACGAAGGGCACGGCCACCGCCCCCTTCGTCGCCTTGCCCTCGAGCAGGGAGATCACGAGCAACGGCAACCAGGTGATCAGGACGAAGACACCCACGCGCTTGCGCAACAACGCGAGGGCGTCATCCGAAAGGTGCGCGCGGCGCAAGAGTTGGAACAGCGGCCCGCCGAGCACCAGCGAGAAATCGGGTTCGCTCTGGGCAGCGCCGATGGTCGGCTCGAAGACGCTCGCTGGCCGTTCGGTGTCCATCGGTCGCACGTTAGGAAGGGAGAGTGCGGTGGGGCGCCGCGGCGCCCTTTCGCGCCCGCTCGCGGCCGCGCTCCAGGCCCTTTGATCGCCGCGATGTCGAGGGCATCGGACGGACCCCGAGATCAGGGAAGCTTGCGGACGACGTCCCGGCAGTCCGACGTCAGCTCCTTCTCGTGGCGGCGGAGGCAGGCCAGGATCCGCCCGGCGCCCTCGGGAACGTCGCGGCAGAAGCGTCCCACGTCGCCGGCGCAGCCCGCCTGGAGCCTGGATCGCTCCAGCCGGACCCGGTTGAAGGCGCCCTGGCAGGACTGCGAGAGGAAGCTCTCGTTGTCCTTGAGGCACTGCAGGAGCCTCCCCTCGCCGCGCGCCACGTCGGCGCAGAGGCGCTTCGCGTCGGCCTCGCAGTCCTCACCGTACTCCTCGGCGATCTTGAGTAGCGCCGAGAGCTCGGCGCGGCAGGCGGGCGTGAGCTCCTTGTCGTGGCTTCGCAGGCAGCCGAGCACGGCCACCTCGCCCTTGGCCCGGGAGCAGAGACGCGCCGCCGCGGCGGCGCACGGATCCACGGCGAAGGCAGGGAGCGACGTCGAGACGATCAGGACCGCGAGCAGCCGAGCGCACATGCTGGCAGTCTAGACCACTTGCTCGGCGGGGCCCTACTTCTTCTTCGCGAACGGCTCGTAGTCGAACTTCTGGCCGCCGACGCTCGCCTCGTACATCAGGCCGGCCTTGGCCACCGTGAACACGGCGACCCCGTTGGCGTACTTGGCGTTGGCCGACGCTCCGGCGGCGGCTGCCACCGCGCTCACCTGGGCCGCCAGCGCGAAGTTCCCCTTCTTGAAGTCGGTGAGCGCCGCCGCGGTTTCGAAGAAGACCACCTCCGAGTAGGCCTGGCCGCCGAGCTGCAGGCCGATGGTGACCTGCGCCAGCGACGTCTTCCCGACGGGATCGCCCTTCTCGAAGAGGACCCCCGACCCGCCGGCGCCGCCGATGCCGATGGCACCCTTCCCGACGGTCGGGAAGACCGCGTAGCCCACCGCACCGCTGAAGAACCTGGAGAGCTCCGGGTCCGCCTTCTTGAAGACCTCGATGGTCTCCCTCGCCTCCTTCACCGCGTCGTCGGCGCGGACGCGCCCGGCCGGGGCCAGCGCCAGGGCGCAGGCGGCGAGGGCAGTCGAGGCGCCCGAGAAATGCCAGGCCTTTGTGCTCATGCGCGACCCTCCGGAGGCGGACGTTACCGCGCCACGGGCGGCCGCGCTCCGCCCCGAGTGGGTCCCGGGCTGGCGCGCCGTCCAACCGGGCAGGGGCGTGGGGGCCCGTCCGCCTCAGACCTCCGCCACGCCCCCCTTTCCCAGCCGGGCCGCGCCCGACTTCATGGCGTCGAGGAAGCGCGAGCGGAGGGCGTCGCTCATGAGCGCCCGCTTCGCCGGCGGGAGCCGGAGGAAGCCGCCCACGAGTCCGCGCAGGAACGCCTGGGTCTTGCTGCTCGGGTCGTCGAACAGCTGGTTCTGGAGCGTCCCGCGCTCGAGGCACCCCAGGATGATGCGCTCGAAGGTGGTCTCGGGGTGGAGCACCCGCTGGGCGCGCCGGTGCAGCTTCATGGCGCCCGGGTTGCAGGTGAGCGTGCACACGCCGCACCCGATGCAGAGCGACTCGTCCACCTGCGGCCGCCCGTGCTTGCGGAACCGCGGGTCGGGATCCGCG
>DASRTO010000377.1:0-1698 GCA_035655915.1 Anaeromyxobacteraceae bacterium | reverse complement strand
GCCCCGCCTCCGGGGCGCGGCGCTCCACGTGCTCTTCGTGGGCGGCTTTGCCCAGCTGGCCCTGGCGGTGGCGACCCACGTCGCCCTGTCGCACGGCGGGCGCGCCGACCGCCTCCGGGCGAGCCCGGCACCGCTGCGGGTCATGGCCGCGCTCCTGGCCGCCGCCTTCGGCGGGCGGATCCTGGCGGGCATCGACCTCTCGCACGTCGCCGGCTGGCTGGCCTTGGCCGGGACGGCGTTCACCGGCGCCGTCGGCGCCTGGGCGGTGCTGGTGGTCCCCGCGCTGCGCCCGAGCGCCGCGGCTCGCGCGCCCGAGAGATCTTCCACGGAGCGGTGACGGCGCCTCTGCCCTGCCTCGCCGAGGGCGACCGGGGCCGAGTCAGCGGGCCGGAGCGGAAGGTGCCGCCGCGCCCGGCGGAGGCGCGGGTGCGACCGGCAACCCGGCGACGGCCTCGGCGACCTCCTCGCAGGCCGAGCGCTCCTCGGGGGGTGGGATTCCTCCCTTGGCGCAGAGCGCCGCGTAGCCGCGCAGCACCTCCGGGCAGTCGGTCGCTCCCAGGGAGGCCAGCTCGTCCTGGCAGCGCTGGCGGAGGATGCCCGCCACCAGGATGTTCGCCTCCTCCCTGGTGGGGCGGTTGAGGCCGAGCAGGTCGGGGCTCTTCAGCATGGTGTCGCGGATCGGTTGGCGCACCGCCTGGAAATCCCTGACGCTCAGGCACACCTCCGCCGCGCGTCCGACCAGTCGCCGCACGTACACGTCGATCACCTCGCGCGTCTCCCCCTCGTCCCTGGTGCGCGCGTAGCGCAGGGCCACCCGGTCGATGCTGCGCGCGGCGCGCTGCAGGGCCCGGCAGTCGTCGGTCCCGGCGAGCGACGTCACGATGGCGACCACCGCGGCGCGGCGCGCGTCGTCCAGCCTGTCCTTGGGGCCGCCGCGCAGCTCCTGCGCCAGCGACTCCTCGAGCATCACCATCGCCTTCCGGTCGTAGGAGGGCTCCTGCACGAACTCCTGGAGCAGCGCGTACCCGACGAGGCGCTTGTCGGCGTTGGTCGGGTCGGTGGCCAGCATGGCGGTCTCGAAGAAGGCACGGTACCGGTCCGCCTGGCTGGCGCGCGCGAACTCCTTGTTCCACTTCTCCTGGTCGATCCGCATCTGCTCGTCCTGCCGCTGCTTGTTGGAATAGGACTGGTAGGCGTTGACGAAGAAGCCGGCCAGCGCGATGTAGCCGACCAGCACCTGGCTGGCGATGGAGAGGCGCGACGGCGGCTTGGTCCGCTCGGCGCGAAGGCGGGCCAGCTCCTCGGCGAGCTTCAGGCGCTGCAGCTCGTCGAGCGAGGCGGTCCGGGCGAGCTCGGCCGGATCGTCGCCGGCGCTCGGAGATCCAGAGGGGTCACGGGTCGGTTCGGACATGGCCGAGAGCCTACTCCAGGACTCGCGCTCGGGGCCCCTCGCTTGGCCCCCGGAACCGACGACCCGTCCAGGTGCCGAGGGCGCCGCCCCAGCCGCTGGCGCTCGGTCGCGCCTGAGCCTGCTGGCACGGGCAGACCGGGGACCACTTATCTGGAGCCGACACCCAGACTCGAACTGGGGACCTGCTGATTACGAATCAGCTGCTCTACCGGCTGAGCTATGTCGGCGAGACGGGGCCTTCTAGCATCCCGGCGCGGGGGGCGGCAAGCGAGCCGGGAAGGGCAGGC
>DASRTO010000376.1:0-2049 GCA_035655915.1 Anaeromyxobacteraceae bacterium | reverse complement strand
GAACCCGCTGCCGGGCCTGACGCCGGGGTGGTCCGACCTGGTGCTCATCGCCCAGGCCGCCGGCATCGAGTACCGGGCCCTCATCGGCGAGATCCTGTCGTTCGCCATCCGCCGCTACCAGGAGCGGGAGCGGGAGCGGCGGCGGGCAGCGCGGGTGGCCGCGGTCGAGGGCGCCGGGCCCGCCGTGCCACGAGCCGCCGCCGGAGAAGGGGCCACCGCGCCGACGCCGCAGTGCGGTGAGGCGGCCCGGTCGGCCGGGGAGGTGGCAGCCGTGGCCCTGCCGCGGGCGGCCTCGGGGAACGGGGCGGCGGCGGAGCGCGGAGACGGGCCGGCCGACGGGGACGGTGGCGAGGCCGCGCCGCCGCGCGCCGAGCCCGATGCGGGGTAGGCGGTGCTCGCTCGTCTGGCGACCGCCCTCGGCGACGGAAGTCACCGACCGGTGACATGTCAACGGGCCCGATGGACAACGCGCCGGGCGGCCGAGAGAGGCGACGGGGCCTGGAGCGCCGGGCTCTGCCGAATGCGCGCGGCGGCGGGCGGCGCCGCCTCGCGTCGGGGTGCCCGGAACTCGCCGCCTCGCCCGGTTTCCGGTATTCCTTCTCCATGCCCGAAACCGGCGCCCCACCGCCGGAGGCGCGGGTGCGCGCCCGCGAGCTCGGCATCCCCCTCGGCCGCTTCAAGCCGGGGCGCTGGAACGCCATCACCGACGTGGGCGGCGTCAAGGTGGGGCACTCCACCATCATCCGCGGCGCCGGCCCGCTCAAGGTCGGCCGCGGTCCGGTCCGCACCGGCGTCACCTGCGTGCTGCCCAACCCGGAGAACGTCTTCCAGGAGCGGGTGGTGGGCGGCGGCTTCGTGCTGAACGGCGCCGGCGAGGTCTCGGGGATGACCCAGCTCATGGAGTGGGGGCTCATCGAGACCCCCATCTTCCTCACCAACACCCTCTCGGTGGGGGCGGTCTCCGACGCCGCCGTGAAGTGGATGGTCGAGAGGTACCCCTCCATCGGCGGCGAGCACGACGTCATCATCCCGCTGGTGGGGGAGTGCGACGACTCCTGGCTCAACGACATCGCCGGCCGACACGTGCGCGAGCAGCACGTCTACGAGGCCATCAACACCGCCTCCGACGGCCCGGTGGCCGAGGGGAACGTCGGCGGCGGCACCGGGATGATCACCTGCGACTTCAAGGCCGGCATCGGCACCGCCTCGCGGCGGCTCCCGGAGGTCATGGGTGGCTACGCGGTGGGCGTGCTGGTGATGTCCAACTTCGGGGTGATGCGGCAGCTGCGGGTGGGCGGCCTGCCGGTGGGCGAGCTCCTGGAGGCGCGCTACGGCGAGGTGCCCCGCCGCGAGCGGAGCTACGGCTCCATCATCGCGGTGGTGGCCACCGACGCCCCGCTCACCACCCACCAGCTGGGACGGGTCGCCAAGCGGGCTGGCCTGGGCATCGGGCGGGTCGGCTCCACCGCCCGCCACGGGTCGGGCGAGATCGTGATCGCCTTCTCCACCGCCAACAAGGTGCCGCGCGAGACCCGCAAGATGGTCTACCGGATGAAGATCCTCCTCGACGAGCGCCTGGACCCGCTCTACGAGGCGGTCATCGAGGCCACCGAGGAGGCCATCCTGAACTCGCTGTGCATGGCGCGGGACCTGGAGGGCGTGAACGGCAACCTGTCCCGGGCCCTGCCGCTCGCGGAGGTGCGGGCCTTCTCGGAGCGCTGGCGCGAGCTGTCGGCGGGCTCGCGCCCGGAGACGCCGCCCCCCACCCTGCCGCCGGGGACGCCGGTGACGCCGGCGCTGGCGCGCCCCACCGCGGTGCGGGGCGCCGAGGGGATGGCGCCCCCGGCGCGCCCGGCCGAGGCGCGGCCCCCGGCGGAGCCGGCCCCGGCGGAGCGGCCGGAGAGGAAGTGAGGCGAACGCCGGGACGGCCGGCGAGGCGACGGCGCGGGTGTCCCGCCCCGGCGACGCCGTGCTATAGGAGTGCCGCCTCGGCGGCGAGCCGCCCCTGGCGGTGACGAGGCCCCCACGGAGGAGCGATGGCCCGGTCCA
>DASRTO010000375.1:0-1911 GCA_035655915.1 Anaeromyxobacteraceae bacterium | reverse complement strand
AGATCGTGGACGTGCGCGACCTGGCCGCCTGGATGATCTCCATGGTCGAGCGGCGCGAGGCCGGGGTCTACAACGCCACCGGCCCCGCCTCCCGCCTCACCGCCCGGGAGATGATCGAGGCCTGCCGTCCGCCGGCCTCCGCCGCCCGGCTCACCTGGGTGCCGTGGGCCTTCCTGACGGCGCACCAGGTCGAGCCCTGGAGCGACCTGCCGGCCTGCATCCCCGCCGCCGGCGAGGGCGGCGGGATGGCGCAGGTGTCGATCGCCCGGGCGCTCGCCAAGGGGCTCCGCTTCCGCCCGGTGGCCGAGACCGCCCGCGACGCGCTGGTCTGGTGGAAGGCGCTTCCGGCGGAGCGGCGGGCCAGGCCGCGCGCCGGCCTCTCGCCCGAGCGGGAGCGCGAGGTGCTAGCGGCCTGGACGGCGAGCCGGGCGTAGGGCGGAGGCTCTCCCCCCGCCTCTAGATCCCGGGCAGCGGCCGCCCCGGCGGCCGGGGGGTGGCCCCGCCCGGCGTCGCCGGCGCCGAGGGTGGCGGACGGACCGGCCCATGCGCCCCCTCCCGGCCGACGACCTTGGTCGCCAGCGCGATCATCGAGGCCACGTCGGAGAGGTTGGCCGGCACCACCAGCGTGTTACCGGCCTTGGCCAGCTGGCCGAACTCGCGGACCCACTGCTCGGCCACCCGGAGCTGCATGGCCTCCAGCCCGCCCGGCTGCGCCAGCGATTCGGCCACGAGGCGCAAGCCCTCGGCGGTGGCCTGGGCCACCTTGAGGATGGCCTGGGCCTGCCCCTCGGCCTCGTTGATCTGCTGCTGGCGCTTGGCCTCCGACTCCTTGATGACCTGCTGCTTCTTGCCCTCGGCGGTGTTGATGGCGGCGTCGCGCTCGCCCTCGGAGGAGAGGATGACGGCCCGCTTCTCGCGCTCGGCCCGCATCTGCTTCTCCATGGCGGCCAGCACGTCCTTGGGCGGGGTGATGTTCTTGATCTCGTAGCGCAGCACCTTGATGCCCCACGGGCCGGTGGCCTTGTCGAGCTCGCTCACCACCGAGTGGTTGATGTTGGTGCGCTCCTCGAAGGTCCGGTCGAGGTCGATCTTGCCGATCTCGGAGCGCAGCGTGGTCTGGGCCAGCTGGGAGATGGCGAAGTAGTAGTCGGCGATGCCGTAGCTGGCGCGCTGGGGATCGAGCACCTTGAGGAAGAGCACTCCGTCCACGTGCACCTGGACGTTGTCCTTGGTGATGCAGATCTGCTCCGGGATGTCGACCGCCTGCTCCTTGAGCGTGTGCCGGTAGCGGATGGCGTCCAGGAAGGGGAGGAGGATGTGGAACCCGGCGTCCAGCACGCCGTTGAAGCGCCCCAGCCGCTCCACCACGTAGGCGCTCTGCTGCGGGACCACCACCGCGGTCTTCACCACCACGAAGAGCACGAAGACCGCCACCACCACCGCGACGAGGAGCGAGAGCATGCCGATCTCCATGGGCGACTCCTGGGCTACTCCGGGCGGATCCACAGGGTGAGCCCGTCGACCTTCTCCACCTGACAGCGGTCGCCGCGGGCGATGGGGCGCTCGGCGGCGTTGCGGCACTCCCAGGTGGTGCCGCGCAGCTCGGCCTTGCCGGCGCCGCGGGCCGGCAGGTCGGAGAGCGGGATGGCCAGCTCGCCCACCAGGCTGTCCACCGCGACCCGCCGCCCGCGCAGGCGCTCCTGGAGGCGGTTGCGCAGCAGGAGGAGCAGCCCCACCCCCAGCGCGGCGAAGGCCAGCCACTGCAGCCAGGCCGGCCCCAGCCCCAGGGCGGCCATCACCGACACCGCCAGCGCCGAGAGGCCGAAGAAGAGGGCGAACAGGCCGCCCGGCGTCAGCATCTCCACCACCAGCAGGGCCAGCCCGAAGAGGATCCAGGTCCACCACGCCATG
>DASRTO010000374.1:0-2606 GCA_035655915.1 Anaeromyxobacteraceae bacterium | reverse complement strand
TCCTTCCAGCCGCCGCCGGCGCCGCCAGGCCGGCGCGCGGATCCGGCCCTCGGCGGCCACGCGCCAGACGAAGAAGGCGGCGAGGGCGGTGACCAGCGCGGCCGTGGCGGCGCTGGACTCGGGCCCGAAGCCGCCGCCGGTCCAGATCTCGGGGCCGGTGGAGGCAGCGCCGAGCAGCCCCGGCACCCGCGCCCCGGAGATGGGGAGCCCCAGCACCACCCCCATGGTGGTGTTCCAGGCGAAGTGGAACCCGATGGGGGCCCACAGGCTGCGGTAGCGCAGGTAGCACGCCGCCAGGAACACTCCGCCCGCGGCGATGACCGTCACCCCGAGCGGCGTGGCGCCCCGGTTCCCGGCGTGCGACAACCCGAAGAACGCCGCGCTGCAGGCCATGGCGAGCCAGCTCCCGGCTCCCTGATCCAGGGTCCGGAAGGCCAGGGCGCGGTAGCGGATCTCCTCGTCCACCGCCACCACCGCCAGGACAGCAGAGAGCGCCGCCGCCTGGGCGGGGCCGGCCCGGCCGGGCCAGGAGAAGGCGTAGAGGCCGGCCGCGGCCACGGCCGCCGCCTGCAGCGCCACCGGTCCGGCGCCGAGCCCCAGGCCCAACGACAGGCGGCGGAGCCAGCCGGCGCGCTCGAAGAGGCCGGTCTGTCGCAGGGTGGAGCCCTCCATGAGCCGCACCACGGCCAGCAGGACCAGGAAGCCCACCGCCGCGGAGAGGAGTCGCTCCAGCGCCAGGCGCTGGAGCTCGTCGCCGGGGAGGGGCAAGAGCCGCGTCAGCGCCAGCATGGCCAGGCGCGGCGCGAAGACCGCGACCACGAACCGCCAGGGCCAGAGACCCGGCGACAGGAGGCGGCCGAGGCCGGACGGAGGCATGGCGTGCTCGACCCTACGGCCGGGGCGGGCGGCTATTTCAGGGCTCGCGCCCGGGGGGACCGCGGCCGGCGCCGGGACGGTGGCCGGCGCGGCCGCTCCTGCGCCACAATCGGTCCATGGGGCGGAAGCGGCGCGTCGACCAGCTCCTGGTGGAGCGCGGGCTCGCCGAGTCGCGCGCCCGGGCCCAGGCCCTGGTGCTGGCCGGGGCGGTGGTGGCCGGCCAGGCCCGCGTGGACAAGCCCGGCCAGCTGGTGGACCCCGAGGCGCCGCTCCGCCTCAAGGAGGGCGCCGTCCCGGGGCGTTACGCCTCCCGGGGAGCGCTCAAGCTGGAGAAGGCCCTGGAGACCTTCCCGGTCGACCCGCGGGACAAGGTGTGCGCCGACCTGGGAGCCTCCACCGGCGGCTTCACCGACCTCCTCCTGCAGCGCGGGGCCAGGCGGGTGCACGCGGTGGACGTGGGCTACGGGCAGCTCCACGCCCGGCTGCGGGCCGATCCGCGAGTGGTGGTGCGGGAGCGGGAGAACGCCCGCTTCCTCACCGCCGAGCGGCTCGGGGAGCATGTGGACCTGGTCACCGCCGACCTGTCCTTCATCTCGCTCCGGCTGGTGCTGCCGGCGGTGAAGGACCTGCTTCGGCCGGGGGGCGAGGCCGTGCTGCTGGTGAAGCCGCAGTTCGAGGTGGGGAAGGGCGAGGTGGGGAAGGGCGGGGTGGTGCGCGACGAGGCCCGGCGGCGGGTGGCGCTCGAGTCGGTGGAGGGCGCCGCCCTGGGCCTGGGCTTCCAGGTGCTGGGGCACGTCGAGTCGCCGCTCCCCGGGCCGGCCGGGAACCGGGAGTGGCTGCTGGCGCTCCGGAAGCCGACGGGGCCGGGGTAGGCGCACGCGGGTGCCACGGCCACCCGCCGGCGGTAACGCCGGCGGCCGGGCGTCGTCCAGAGGGAATGCGAACCCCACTCCTCCCGATCCTCCTGGCTCCGCTCCTCCTGGCCTGCGGCGACGACGTGGTGAGCTACTCGGCGCCGGTGGGAATCACCCTGAAGCTCCGCTCCAGCGACGTCGGGGCGGGCAACGCCGTCACCCTCTCCAAGAACATCACCACCGAGCAGGGGAACCCCTACGGCGCCTTCGTCAACGCCGCGACGCGAGCGCTCGGGCGGCCGCCCTCGCGAATCGCGGTGACCTACCTGTGGCTGGAGCTGCTGCCGAGCTCCAGCGGCGTCGCCGACCTGGGCCAGGTCTTCAGCGGGCAGGTGGGGGTGGGGTTCGAGCTGGCCGGCGCGGTCTACCCGGCGGGCGTCGCGACGAGCCCGGTGGGCGTGAGCTTCCCCATGGCGGCCGGCTTCGACTCGACCGGTCTGGGCCCGCCGGCCTGGTCCGACCTCCTGGCAGGCTTCCCGGTGGTGCTCGATGGGACCGCCACCTCGGCGTTCGCCACCGGCAACGACACGGCCGACCTCCAGGTCACCATCGGCTTCGAGGCCTTCAAGTAGCCCCTGGGAGCGCGCCGGCCGGCCCCGGGCGCCAGACCGCCGCGCCCGGCTGACGCCGGGCGCCGCCAGCGGCTACCATCCCCACCGTGACGCCGCTGGTCGCCGCCATCCTCGGCTACCTGATCCTCCAGTTCGCCATCGGGGCCTGGGTGTCGCGGCTGGTGCGCACCGAGGACGACTACCTGGTGGGCGGCCGGCGCCTCGGCTACCCCTTGGCGATCTTCTCCATCTTCGCCACCTGGTT
>DASRTO010000373.1:0-5338 GCA_035655915.1 Anaeromyxobacteraceae bacterium | reverse complement strand
GTTGAGCAGCACCTGCGCCTGCCGCAGGGCCCGCTCGACCTCCTCGGGCCGCTCTCCCCGGGCGAAGAGGAACCCCAGGTAGGCGTCTCCCTCCGGCAGGGGCACCACCTCGCGCCCCTCGGGGATGGTGATCACCACGTCCTCGACGCCGGGGACCGCCCGGGCGGCCTCAAGGCCCGAGACGCCGTGCAGGATGCCCCGCCGGGGGATGGGGAGCATCATCACTCCCGAGGCCTCGGCCTCGCGGCTGAGGCTGGAGAGCGGCAGCCCCATGGCGTGCGCCACCACGATCTCCTCCAGCGAGAAGCCGGCCCCGAACCGGAGCGCGCGGGCGCACAGCCCGCCGATGCTCCGGGCCGCCACCTCCAGCACTACCGGCCCGTCCCTGGAAAGCCGCAGCTCGGCGTGCACTGGCCCCTCGGCGAGGCCCAGGGCCCGGGCCGCCTCGGAGGTGGTGCGCCTCACCGCCTCCTGGAGGCTCGCCGGGTGGCGCGAGGGCGTGACGTAGATGGTCTCCTCGAAGTAGGGGCCGTCGAGCGGATCGGGCTTGTCGAAGAGGGCCAGCACCTCCAGCGAGCCGCCGCGGAGCAGCCCCTCCAGCGCCACCTCGGCGCCGGGGACGAAGGCCTCCACCAGCACCTGCCGGGCCGCCCGCGCGTTGCGGGGGCGCCGCTCGGCCCTGGCCGTCTCGAGGATGCGCTCGATGCGCCGCCAGGCGACGCCGAAGGACTTCGGATCGTCGGCGCGGATGACCCCGCGGCTGGCCGAGAGGAGGAGGGGCTTCAGCACGCAGGGGTAGCCGACCTCGCCGGCCGGACCCTCCGGCCCCCCGGCGAGCTCGAAGACCCGGAAGCCCGGCACCGGCACGCCCGCCTCGCTCAGGGCCCGGCGCATGGCGTGCTTGTCGGCCGCCCGCCGAGCGGCCTCCGGCGGGTTGTGGGGAAGCCCGAGCTTCGCGGCGGCCAGCGCCGCGATCACCGCCGTCCCCTCGTCCGACGGCACCACCGCGCGAATGGGGCGCCTGCGGGCGGCCCGGGCGATCTGCCCGGCCGCCCGCGCCGGCCGCCGGTAGTCGAGGGAGACGAGGTCCTTCGCCGGGCCGAAGGCCTCCTCGATGCGGTGGCAGCGGTCGCTCCCCAGGAGGAGCGGCACGCCCAGCCGCGCCGCCGCGGCGCGGAAGTCGTCGGTGCGGTAGCTCCGCGTGGGGACGAGGAGCAGGAGCTCGCCGGCGGCGCCCATGGCCTCGATCCATGCCCGCCCTGCCGGACGGCCGCAAGCGAAACGGGAGGGCGGCTAGGCCTTCCAGCGCATCTCCCAGACGCACGTCCGGTCGCCGCGATTCCGGCAGGCGGTCTCCTTCGACGAGACCTCCTGCGCGCCGGCCATCGCGATCATCTGCTCGTGGAAGCCCCTGAGCAAGGAGCACATCTCCGCCGAGGGCGCGCCGTAGTCGTTCAGCTCTACCCGGGCGCGCCCGGGCCCCTGGACGCTCACCTGGAACGAGCCGGTGTCGTGGTACATCCGCCACGCGACCTGGGCGCGCTTCAACGTCTCCTCCACGTCGCCGGCCCGGACGAGGTTGGAATAGAAGGAGGTGAAGTCGGCCTGGGCCACGAAGCGGCCCATGAAGGCGTAGACGTCGCCCCCGACGCCCTGGACGTTCTGGAGGAGGCGCGCCAGCACCCGGATGATGGCGAGGTTCTCCTCCTCCGGGTACCAGGTGGAGGGGAGGATGCGGGTGTCCAGGTAGTGGTGCAGCTCGGGCGGCAGGAGCTGGCGCGCCTGCTGCTTGAAGTTGGCGCGGAGGACCTTCACCGCGTTGAGCATCGCCGTGCCCTTGATGCGCGCCACCGACTCCCTCCACCGGAGGCGCGACCCACGGTCACGCCCCCTGGCCGAACCCGCCTCGGCCTGATTGAAGCACGATCGGCTCGCGGCGTCATCGGCCCGGCGGTGGGCCCCTCGAAAAGGAAAGGCCGGACGGGTGCGTCCCATCCGGCCTCGCGCTCGCCTGGATCGCCAGGCCTTGCTTGGTGGACCCGACCGGGATCGAACCGGTGACCTCCTGAATGCCATTCAGGCGCGCTCCCAGCTGCGCCACGGGCCCGTGAATCCGCTATGCCTCGCTCGTCGCTTCCCGCTCCAGCCGCGCCACGTCGGTCTGCTGCGACGCCATCCTCTCCTCGACCTCCCTCACCGCCGCCACCGCGCCTTCCAGCTCGGCCGGCACCGCCACCCGCCCTTCCCGCGACAGCCGCCGGAACCGCTCTCCCAGCTCCCTCTGCCTCTCGTCCAGCTCCCGCCGCGTGAAGGCGAGGTCCAGCTTGCGCTTCCCCAGCTGGGACCCGCGGACGATCCGGTCTCGAAGGTCCAAGAGAAACTTTCGTATCCGCACCGAAAATCCCCGTCCTCCCAGGGGAGCGCGTTCCTTAACGCGCTCCAGCGGCCCCCGTCAAGGTGCTTTCCCGAAGTTCACGCCCACCGTGGTGCGCTTGCGTCAGATCCGGGAGTGCTGCGGGCGTCCGCCAGCGGACGCGAAGCAACCGGGCGCCGTCACGGCAATTTGGGGAAGGCAGCCGCTCGGCCGTGAATGGCACCGCGGTTGCTCTCGTCTGCGGAGCGGAGGCCTCTCATGCGCCCTGCCTGGCATCTCGCACCGATCTTGCTCGCCGCCCTGGCGCTCCTGCTCCCGGAGCGGGCCCCGGCCGACGACGAGCAGTCGTCGTGGTCGGGCATCGAGCTCGTCCAGTACCATCCCGCTCCGGCGCGGCCTCCATACGCCGCGCCGCCCGCGCCCGCTCGGCCTCCAGCTCGCGTGGCCCCGGCGCCGCCGCCCGGCGCGCGTCCCCCGGGGTACCCCGCGCCGCCCCCGGTGGCCCGGCCCTACCCTCCTGGTCACTACTACGGGCCCGGCTACTACCCGCGCGCGGCGTACTACGTCAGTCCGTGGGCCTACTCGCCGTACAACGCCGCGCCCTGGTACTGGGGCTGGGGAGGGGGCTACGGCTACTACCCGGTCTATCCCGAGCCTCCGCCGCCGCCCGGGGGCCAGGCCGCGCCGCCGACCCGCGTCAACGCCGAGGTGGCCTTCACCGGCGGCCCGACCGATCAGCGGGCCTACACCGACCCGACCGCCCGGGTGGGGCCGGGCGCCTCGGCCGGCGTCTCGCTGCGGATCGAGTCGCATGACCTCGGCATCCACGCCGGCTGGGACGGATTCTTCCCCGACGGGCACTGGAGCTTCGGCTCCGGCAACTCGCTCGATTACTTCACGGCCCACGCCACCTGGTCGGTCCTCTCCGGCCTGAGCGGCCGGCTGCGCCTGGAGGGCGGCCTCTCGGTCCTCACCTGGCCGACGCTCCCTGCGTACGGCGACGTCACCGCCGTCGGACCGGACTTCGGCGCGTCCGGCCAGGTCTCGCTGGTCGGCCCGTTCGGCGTCCAGGGCTACGCCCGGTTCACCCCCTGGCCGCGGCCGGCGACCGATCTCTACGCAGGGGCGGCGCTGCGGTTCGGCCCCATGGGGTTGACCGCCGGCTGGCGCGACCTGCGCGCCGACGGCGGCGACACCTCGCCCAGCCTTCGCTTCGCCGGCCCCCAGTTCGGCTTGTCCTTCCTGTTCTAGCCGCGGAGCATCCGTGGCGGCCTCCAGGCGCCAGCGGGCGTGCGGCTGGCGGGCCGCTCCCCGGAAGCTACTTCTTCTGGGCGGCTTTGGCGGTGGCCTTCTTGGTCTTCAGCCGGCGCTTCCAGCGCTGGCGCCGCTTGCTGATCATGCGCATGTGCTTGCTCTTGGACCGGGCCATCGCTCCTCCATGGAGGCGGCTCTCCGCCGCCGAAGCCGCACTCCTATAGCACGGCCGCCGCGGGGCTCGACACCTCGGGGCCGAGCCGCGCCCGCGCCGCGTCGCCCGGCGCCCGCGGCGTCACTTCCGCTCCGGCCTCCCGGCCGCCGCCCCGGGCTCGGCCGGCCGCGCCTCCGGCGGGCGCGCCGGCGTCGCCATCCCCTCGGCGCCGCGCACCGCGGTGGGGCGGGCCAGCGCCGGCGTCACCGCCGTCCCCGGCGGCACGGTGGGGGGGCTCGCCTCGGGGCGCGAGCCCGCCGACAGCTGGCGCCAGCGCTCCGAGAGGGCCCGCACCTCCGAGAGCGGCAGGGCCCGGGAGAGGTTGCCGTTCACGCCGTCCAGGTCCCGCGCCATGCACAGCGAGTTCAGGATGGCCTCCTCGGTGGCCGCGATGACCGCCTCGTAGAGCGGGTCGAGCCGCTCGTCGAGGAGGATCTTCATGCGGTAGACCATCTTGCGGGTCTCGCGCGGCACCTTGTTGGCGGTGGAGAAGGCGACGACGATCTCGCCTGACCCGTGACTAGCGGTGGACCCGACCCGACCGATGCCCAGACCGGCCCGCTTGGCCAGCCGCCCCAGCTGGTGGGTGGTGAGGGGGGCGTCGGTGGCCACCACCGCGATGATGGAGCCGTAGCTCCGCTCGCGGCGCGGCAGGTCGGAGTAGCGGGGCTCCAGGAGCTCGCCCACCGGCAGCCCGCCGACCCGCAGCTGCCACATGACCCCGAAGTTCGACATGACCAGCACGCCCACCGCGTGGCCGCCCAGGACCTCGGGGAGCCGCCGGGAGGCGGTGCCGATGCCGGCCTTGAAGTCGCAGGTGATCATCCCGGTGCCGCCGCCGACGTTCCCCTCGGCCACCGGACCGTCGGAGGCGGTGTTGATGGCCTCGTAGACCTGCTGCTCGCGCACGTGGCGACCGGCGATGTCGTTGAGCCAGGAGTCGTCGCACTCCCCCACCAGCGGGATGATCACGTCGTGCTCGCCGCCGATGGAGGGGAACCGCTCCACCATCCACTTCACGGCCGCGTCGGAGACCGCCCCCACGCTGAGCGTGTTGGTCAGGAAGATGGGGGTCTCGATGAGCCCCCACTCCATGAGCTGGGTCATGCCCGACACCTCGCCGGCGCCGTTCAGCACGAAGCCGCCGCCCACCACCCGCTCCTGGAAGACGTTCTCCGGGTTGGGCAGGACGCAGGTGACGCCGGTGCGGATCGGCCCGCGGCCGACCTTGAGCGGGCCGGCGCCGCGGAGGATGGTGGAGTGTCCCACCTTGACGCCGCCCACGTCGGTGATGGCGTTCCAGCGCCCCGGCTTGAAGCGGCCGAGGGGGATGCCGAGCTCGCGGGCGCGCACCCGCGGGGCCGGCGCGGCGGGGGCCTCCGGCATGGCAGAAGGAATACCGGAAACCGGGCGAGGCGGCGAGTTCCGGGCACCCCGACGCGAGGCGGCGCCGCCCGCCGCCGCGCGCATTCGGCAGAGCCCGGCGCTCCAGGCCC
>DASRTO010000372.1:0-10800 GCA_035655915.1 Anaeromyxobacteraceae bacterium | reverse complement strand
CCGGCCACCACCAGCCCCCGCGGCAGCCGGTCCGAGAGCGCCCCCCCGGGGGCCCCGGTCATGGTCTTCACCAGGTGGTGGCCGAACCAGAGCAGCGGTACCGCCGCCGGCGAGAAGCCGACCTCCCCGGCGCGGGCCAGGAGGAAGGCGTCGGTGGAGTTTCCCAGGGCGAAGACCACGGTGAGGGCCAGGTAGCGGCGGAAGGGGGCGCCCAGCGTCGCCGATGGGCGGGCGCCCTCACCCCCCACGGCTTCCACGGGGTCCAGAGGCCCTCGCCCGGAGGGAGAGGGATCGCCGGGCGCCGGGCTGCCGTGGGCAGAGGGATCCCTGAGCCGCCACAGCAGCACGAGCGGCGCCGCCATTCCCAGGCCGGCAGCCACCGCGAAGGCCGTCCCCAGCGAGGCTCCGGCGGCGAGCATCCCCGAGGCCAGCAGCGGTCCCACCGCCGCGCCCAGGTGGTCCATGGACCGCTGCAGGCCGAAGGCCCGGCCGCGATCCCCGTCGCCCGCGGCGTCGGCCAGGAGCGCGTCGCGCGGCCCGGAGCGGATCCCCTTCCCTACCCGGTCCACCAGGCGGGCGGACAGCACGTGCCAGGGATGGAGCGCCGCGGCGATGCCGGCGCGGGCCATGGCGGGGAGCGCGTAGCCTCCGACCACCAGCAGCCGCCGCGGCCCGCGGTCGGAAAGCCGCCCCGCCAGGACCTTGACGGCGCTGGCGAGGGCGTCGGCGCTCCCCTCCACCAGGCCGAGGTAGCCCATCCCGCCCCCGAGCCCGGCCAGGTAGACCGGCAGCAGCGGGAAGATGGCCTCGCTGGAGACGTCGTTGAAGAAGCTGGCGAAGCCGAGGAGCCACACCACCCGCGGCAACCCCCGAAGCCCCCTGGCGCGCAGGACGCCCATGCGGACGGCGAGGGTAGTGCTAAGGTGCGCCGCATGCCAGCCCGGCGTTCACGGCCGCGCTCGCCGCGCGCCCTCGCCTTGGCCGGGGCGGGCGCGCTGCTGGCCGCGGGCGCCGCGGCCTTCGCCTTGCTGTGGGCCTCGCTCCCCGACGTGGCGTGGCTGGCCTCACGCGACCCGCGCACCACTGCCCTCGTCGAGCAGCGGCGCGCCGAGGCCCGCCGGGTCCGACGCCCCGAGCCGGCCGGGCCGCGCTTCGTGCCGCTGTCGCGCATCGCGCCGCGGCTGGCCGAGGCGGTGGTGCTCTCCGAGGACGCGGCCTTCTTCGGCCACGCCGGCTTCGACTTCCGCGAGATCCGCAACGCGGTGGTGGAGAGCGTGGAGCGGGGCCACCTCGGCCGCGGCGCCTCCACCATCACCCAGCAGCTGGCCAAGAACCTGTTCCTCGGCACCGAGCGCTCGCTGTGGCGCAAGGCCAGGGAGGCGGTGCTGGCCATGAAGCTGGAGCGGGCCCTTTCGAAGCGCCGCATCCTGGCCCTGTACCTCAACGTGGCCGAGTGGGGCCAGGGGGTCTTCGGCGCCGAGGCGGCGGCCTGGTCCCGCTTCGGCGTGGCGGCGGCCGACCTCTCCACCGCCCAGGCGGCGCTCCTGGCGGCGATGCTGCCGGCCCCGCGGCGGGCCGACCTCTCCCGTCCGGCGCCCTGGCTGGCGCAGCGGGCGCGGCACGTCCTCGACCTCCTCCTCCGGTACGGCAAGATCGACGCCAGCGAGCACCGGCACGCCTCCGCCGAGCTGGAGCGCATCCTGACCGGCCCGCTGCCGCCCGAGGAGGCCCCGCTGGAGGAGCCGCCCGAGGAGGAGGACGAGCCCGGCCCGCCGCTGGAGCTGCCCGCCCCGACGCCCCAGGAGCCGCCACTGATCCCGGATGAGCCCGGCCCGCCGGACGGCGGCTGAGCTAGCCGCCCCGCCCGCGGAACCAGGCCAGGGTGCGGGCCAGGCCATCCGCGAGCTCGACCTCCGGCCGCCAGCCCAGGGCGCGGGCGGCCGCCGAGGCGTCGAGGCAGGAGCGGCGCTGCTCGCCGGGCTTGCCCGGGCCGTGCTGGGGCGGCGCCGATACCCCGGCGGCCCGGGCCAGCAACGCGTACAACCGGTTGACGTCGGTCTCCACCCCGGTGCCGACGTTCAAGGCCCCGTCGAACCCCCGCTCGGCGGCGAGCAGGTTGGCCCGGGCCACGTCGTCCACGTAGACGTAGTCGCGGGTCTGCCCTCCGTCGCCGTTGATGGTGCAGGGGCGTCCCGCGAGCAGGCGCCCGCAGAAGATGGCCACCACCCCGGCCTCGCCGTGCGGGTCCTGGCGCGGTCCGTAGACGTTGCCGTAGCGCAGCGAGGCCACCTTGAGGCCGTGTGCCTGCCGGAACACCCCCAGGTACAGCTCGCCGGCGACCTTGGCCACGCCGTAGTGCGACGCCGGGCGGGCCGGATGGTCCTCGGCGGTGGGGATCCGGTCGGTGTCGCCGTAGGCGGCGCCCCCGCTGGAGGCGAAGATCACCTGCGAGACCCCGGCCCGCACCGCCGCCGCGGCCACGTTGAGGAGGCCGCCCAAGTTCACATCGCAGTCCATCCGCGGATCGGCCATGGAGCGGCGCACGTCGATCTGGGCGGCGTGATGGCACAGCACCTCGGGGCGCTCGTGCAGGAGGGCCTCGGCGGCCGCCGCGCTGCGCACGTCGCAGGGGTAGAAGCGGGCCGCGGCCGGGACGTTCTCGCGCTTCCCGGTGGAGAGGTCGTCGAGGACCGCCACCTCCCAGCCGGCGCCGAGGAACAGGTCGGCCACCGTCGATCCGATGAAGCCGGCGCCGCCGGTGACGAGGATGCGACGCGCCATGGGTCACACCTGGGAGCGGAACCAGCGCACGGTCCGGGCCAGGCCCTCCTCGAAGCCCACCGCCGGCTCCCAGCCCAGCACCTCGCGGGCGCGGGTGATGTCGGGGCGGCGCACCCGCGGGTCGTCCTGCGGCAGGGGACGGTGCTCGATGGGGCAGGCCGATCCCACCTGGCGCTGGACCGCCTGGGCGAACTCCAGGATGGTCATCTCCCGCGGGTTCCCCAGGTTCACCGGGTCCTCGAAGCCGGAGCGGGCCAGCCGCCACAGCCCCTCGACCAGGTCGTCGACGTAGCAGAAGCTGCGGGTCTGGCGCCCGTCCCCGAAGACGGTGAAGGGCTCGCCCCGCAGCGCCTGGGCCACGAAGGCGGGGACCACCCGCCCGTCGTCGAGCCGCATGCGCGGCCCGTAGGTGTTGAAGATGCGGGCGATCCGCACCGGCAGGCGGTGGTGGCGCCGGTAGGCGGCGGTGATGGCCTCGGCGAAGCGCTTCGACTCGTCGTACACGGCGCGCGGGCCGACCGGGTTGACGTTTCCCCAGTAGCTCTCCTTCTGCGGGTGCTCCAGCGGGTCGCCGTACACCTCGGAGGTGGAGGCCAGCAGGAACACCGCGCCGCGGCGGCGCGCCAGCTCCAGCGCGTGCTCCACCCCCCGCGATCCGACGCGCAGGGTCTCGAAGGGGTGGCGCAGGTAGTCCACCGGCGAGGCCGGGGAGGCCAGGTCCAGGACCATGGACAGGGGCCCACCCACCCCGTCGAGCCCGTCGCAGATGTCGGCCTCGACGAACTCGAAGCGCGGCTCTCGCGAGAGGGACTCCAGATTCGCGCGCGCCCCGGTGATGAGGTTGTCCACCCCGACCACCCGGAGGCCCTCGGCCACCAGCCGCTCGCAGAGGTGGCTGCCCAGGAACCCGGCGGCACCGAGGACCGCTGCTCGCGATTCGGCCATGGGTTCCCCCTACTTCTTTCCCGAGAGGTCGTCGAGCGTGAGCTGGCCGGGCAGGGTCGGGCGGTACTTCTCCAGCACCAGGTCGATGCCCTGCCGGACGTACTCGGCCACCGGCACCCGGGTCCGCTCGTGGAGCAGCTTCAGGCGTTCGCTCTGCTCGGGCGTGATGTACACGGTGGTGGAGATCTTCTTGCGCCCCATTCCGACCGGGTGAAGCTATGTGACCATGCATCGGCTGTCAAATGGCGCCCTTCGCTGGCCGGGCCGGTCCCGGCGGGCTACACTCCCCCTCCCCGAGGTCCCCCCTGCGCCCGCTGATCGCCCTCGCCATGCCCCTGTGGCTCGCCGCCTGCGCCGGCGGCGCCGCGCCGCGACGGCAGGAGCCGGCCGGGGCCGCCCGGTCGGCTCACCTGGCCGAGCCCGGCGAGGCCATCGCCGAGCACGATCTCAACCACGACGGGCGGCCCGACACCTGGACGTTCACGCGCCGGGCCGCGGACGGCAGGGCGGTGCTGGTGAGGCGTGAGCTCGACCTCAACGGCGACGGGAAGGTGGACGTCTGGGAGGCGTACGGCGAGGACGGCGCCCTGGTGAAGCAGACCATGGACCTCGACTTCGACGGCAAGCCGGACCTGGTGCTCCACTTCGAGAAGGGCCAGCTCTGGCGCAAGGAGATGGGGTTCGGCTTCGACGGCCAGCCCCACGCCTGGGCCTACTACGAGAAGGGGCAGCTGGTCCGCAAGGAACGGGACGAGAACGGCGACGGACGCGTGGATGTCTGGGAGTACTGGGAAGACGGCGAGGTGGACCGGATCGGCATCGACCTCGACGGCGACGGGCGCGTCGACCGCTGGGAGCAGCGCAAGGCCCGGGCCGCCGGGTCCCGGCCGTAGGGCCGCGCGGCGACCGCGGGGCCGCCACCCCTCCCCCGGCCCCGCCGTCTCCCCCAGGGGAACCGCACGATGGCGCGGGCACGCCGCTGGCAGCGGTGCGAGCCATGCACCCCACCGCGCTCCCCTCCCCCTGGCTCCCCCTGGCCGCCGCGGCGCTCGCCGCCTGCGCCTCCCCGGGACGGCTCCACCCCCGGGCCGCCGAGGAGGTGACGCGCGGCTACCGGTACCTGGCCCAGGGGGACCTGGAGCGGGCCGAGGTGGCCTTCGACCACGCCCTGCAGTTCCGGCCCGACCTCCCGGAGGCCCTGAACGGCCGCGGCATCGTGGAGCGGCGCCGCGGGCGGCTCGACGCCGCTCGCGACTTCTACGAGGCGGCGCTGGCGGCGGCCCCGGACTTCGCAGAGGCCCACGTCAACCTGGGCGAGTCGCTGCTGGCCGGAGGCCGGGCGGAGGAGGCCGAGGCGGCCTTCCGGGAGGCCCTGGCCATCGACCCGGACCTCTTGCCCGCCCGCCTCGACCTGGCCCGAGCCCTGCTCCACCGCGGCCGCGCCGCCGGCGAAGCGGAGCGCCTGGCGCTGTGGCGCCTGGCGCGGCGCGAGTACCTGCACCTCCTCGAGTCCCGGCCCGACCTGGCCCAGGCCTGGCACGACCTGGCCTTCATGGACTACCACTCCGGCGACTTCGCCCGCGCCGAGGCCGGCTACCGCCGGGCCACCCAGGGCGACCCGCGCTCGGCCGAGGCTCTTCACGGACTGTGTATCGCGCTCTGCCGCCAGGGACGTTGCGCCGAGGGTGCCGAGGCCTGCCGCCGCTGTCTGGAGGTGGCGCCGGAGACGCCGGAGTGCCGCCGGAGCCTGGCCGGCGCCATGGCCTGCGCCGGCGGCCCGCCGTGAACAGGCCGAGGGCGCTCCTGGTCACCGGCGGTCCTCCACCGCTCGCTGCGCAGGCGGCCTCTGGCGAGGCCGGGCCGCCTTCGGCCTTGCACGAGCGCCCGGGCGCCCTACTTCACGGTCCAGGTGTCGGCGTCGGAGAGGAACTCGCGCACGGAAGGCTGGCCCTTCTTGGCCTTCACCTGCTTCACCATCTCCCAGTAGAGCGTCTCGCCGGTCGGTACCTTCACGTCGCGGAAGATGCCGATGGGGGTGGGGAACCCGGCCCGGTTGGAGAGGTTCGCTAGCATGAAGGCGATGGTGGGGTCCTCGCGCTTCGGGTTGTGGACCAGGATCTCCTTCTCGGTGACGCCGTTCTGGCCCAGGGCGACCACTTCCAGCTCGGCGGTCTGGGCGTTGAAGCGGATCCCCTTCTTGCTGTCCTTGCCGAAGAGCAGCGGCTTCCCCTCCTCCATCCGGAGCTGCATGTCGGCCTTGACGCTCTTCTCGGTGAGGAACAGGTAGGCGCCGTCGTTGAACACCGGGCAGTTCTGGAAGACCTCCACGTAGGCGCTGCCCTTGTGCTCGGCCGCGCCCTTGAGCACCGAGGCCATGTGGGCGCCCTCGACGTCGATGGAGCGGGCCACGAAGGTGGCGCCCGCGCCCAGCGCCAGCGCCGGGGGGTTGAACGGGTAGTCCGCCGAGCCGTGCGGGGTGGTCTTGGTCTTCTTGCCCAGCTCGGAGGTCGGCGAGACCTGCCCCTTGGTGAGGCCGTAGATTCGGTTGTTGAACATCACCATCTTCAAGTCCAGGTTGCGCCGCATGGCGTGGATGAAGTGGTTGCCGCCGATGGCCAGGGCGTCGCCGTCGCCGGTGATGACCCACAACTGTAGCTCGGGGCGGGACATCTTGAGGCCCGAGGCGTAGGTGGCGGCGCGGCCGTGCAGGGTGTGCATCCCGTAGTTGTTCATGTAGTACGGGAAGCGGGAGGAGCAGCCGATGCCGGAGATGAAGACGATGTTCTCCCGCGCCACCCCCACGGTTGGCAGCAGCTTCTGGATCTGGTTGATGATGGAGAAGTCGCCGCAGCCAGGGCACCAGCGGGGATCGACGCCGGACTCGAAGTCCTTCTTGGTGTAGGTCGGGATCGGGTTCTGCTGGCCGTTGTTGGGGCTCATGATTCGCCTCTCGTCCTTGTCTTTCTGGGGCTAGCCGAGGATCTCGGTGACCTTGGCCACGAGGTCCGAGACCTTGATGGCCTTCCCGTTGATCCGGTTGAACTGGAGCGGGTCCACGCCCGGGAACATGGCCCGGAGGTAGATGGCCAGCTGGCCGTTGTTCACCTCGGGCACCAGGACCCTCTTGAAGCCCTTCAGGGCCGGCCCCAGGTTCCGGGGGAGCGGGTTCAGCCAGCGGAGGTGGATGTGGCTCGCCTTCTTGCCCTGGGCCCGCAGCGTCTCGGCCGCGGCCTTCACCGAGCCGTAGGTGCCGCCCCAGGAGACCAGCGCCAGCTCGCCGCTCGCCGGGCCGTCCACCTCGACGTCCGGGACGTCCTCGACGATGTTGGCGATCTTCTGGGCGCGGGTCTTCACCATCTTCTCGTGGTTCATGCCGTCGTAGGAGACCATGCCGGTGAGCGAATCCTTCTCCAGGCCGCCCACCCGGTGCTCCAGGCCGGCCGTACCCGGGATGGCCCAGGGCCGGACCAGCTTCTCGGTGCGCAGGTACGGCATGAACGTGCCACCCTCGTAGTTGGGGGTGGTCTGGTACTTCACCTCGAACGGCTTGATCTCGCCGTCCTCGGGGATGCGGAAGGGCTCGGACCCGAAGCCCAGGTAGCCGTCGGTGAGCAGGATCACCGGGGTCATCCACTTCACGGCGATGCGCATGGCCTCGATGGCCGAGTAGTAGCAGTCGCTCGGGCTGCGGGCGGCGAGGATGGGCACCGGCGCCTCGCCGTGGCGCCCGTAGAGCGCGAACAGCAGGTCGGCCTGCTCGGTCTTGGTGGGCATGCCGGTGGAGGGGCCGCCCCGCTGCACGTTCACGATCACCAGCGGCAGCTCGACGATCACCGCCAGGCCGATCATCTCGCTCTTCAGCGCCAGACCCGGGCCGGAGGTGCTGGTGCAGCCGAGCGCGCCGCCGAAGGAGGCTCCGATGGCCGAGCCGATGCCGGCGATCTCGTCCTCGGCCTGGAAGGTCACCACCCCCATCTCCTTGAAGTAGGAGCACTCCTGGAGGATCTCGGTGGCCGGGGTGATGGGGTAGCTGCCCAGGAAGACCTGCTTGCCGGTCATCTTGGCCACGGTGGCGAAGCCCAGGGCCACGGCCTGGTTGCCGGTCACGTTGCGGTACAGGCCCGGCTTGAGCTTGGCGGCCGGCACCACGTACTGGCTGACGAAGAGCTCGGAGGTCTCGGCCAAGGCGTGCCCGGCCTTGAAGACCTTGACGTTGGCGTCGGCGAGCTGCAGCTTCTTGGCGAACTTGGCCTGGATGGAACCGATCTGGTGCTCCACCGGGCGGCCGTAGAGCCAGTAGAGCATGCCCAGCGCGAAGTAGTTCTTGCAGCGGGCGACTTCCTTCGAGGACAGCCCCGAGCCCTGGAGCGCGGCCTCGGTGAGCTTGTTCATGTCCACCTTGACCAGCTTGTAGCTCTTCTTCAGCGCCTCGTCCTCGAGCGGGTTCGACTTGTACTGGGCCTTCGCGAGGTTCTGCTCGGTGAAGGCGCCGGTGTTCACCACCAGCATGCCGCCGGGCCGCAGGTCCTGCAGGTTGGTCTTCAAGGCCGCCGGGTTCATGGCCACCAGCACGTCCGGCGCGTCGCCCGGCGTGTAGACCTTCTTGCCGCCGAAGTGGAGCTGGTACCCCGACACGCCCGCCAGCGAGCCGGCCGGGGCGCGGATCTCGGCGGGGAAGTCGGGGAAGGTGGCGAGGTCGTTGCCGGCGAGGGCCGAGGCCTTGCTGAACTCGGAGCCGGTGAGCTGCATGCCGTCGCCGGAGTCGCCGACGAAGCGGATGGTGACGCTGTCGACCTGCTCGACCTTGTGGGTGCTGGGGGATTGGGTTGCCATGTTCGCCCTTCGTCTCCGTCTCGAGTGTCGCCGCTGGCGCGCGAGCGCCCAGGCCGGGGCTCTTTCCCGGTGGGTCCTACCCCCTGGAAACCGTGAGAGGTGGGACTGGCGAAAAGGGGCTGTTCTTATGCCGGATCCTCGGAAAAAGGTCAAGACAATCCGGGCGATTGATCCAGACCAACCCCCAGAAAGGCCGAAGGTCCGGGAGGGTGCCCGGCGCGGCAAGGCGCGACCGGACGCCGGCGCGGGCCGGCTGGCGCGGACGGCATGGGGTGCGCGGAGGCGCGCCCTCACGCCGGGTGCAGGTCGGCTACCGCTCCGGGAAGATCTTGCCGGGATTCAGGATCCCGAGCGGGTCGAAGAGCGCCTTGAGGCGCCGCTGCACCGCCACCACGTCGCGGCCCTGCTCGTACTCGAGGAAGTCCCGCTTGGCGAGCCCCACCCCGTGCTCGCCGGTGATGGTGCCCCCCAGGTCCACCGCCGCCCGCAGCACCTCGGCCACCGCCCGCTCCACCGCCGGGCGCTGGGCCTCGGTGTCGAAGAGGATGTTCACGTGCAGGTTGCCGTCGCCGGAGTGGCCGTAGGTGGCCACCGCCACCCCGTGTCGCTGGGCGATCTCCCGACTGGCCGCCACCATGTCGGGGATGCGGGACCGCGGCACCGCCACGTCCTCGGCGAGCTTCCTCGGGTGCAGGGCCTTGAGGCTCGTGGAGAGGAACTTGCGGGTCTCCCAGATCTGGCGCCGCTGCGCCTCGTTCTGGGCCACGATCACCTCCCCCTGGGCCTCCCCCCTCACCATCTCGGCCACTCGCACGATCTCGGCCAGCACCTGCTCCTCGTCGTTGCCGTCGGCCTCGACCAGCAGCGCCGCCCCGGCCGAGGGCGGGAAGCGGAAGGGCGCGCTCTTCGCGACCGCCTGCAGCGAGGTGTCGTCCATGAGCTCCAGGCAGCGGGGGATCACCCCCTCCGCCAGCACGCGGGCCACGGCCCGGGCGGCGGCCCCGAGGTCGGCGAAGCACACCAGCGCCGTGGCCACGTGGCGCGGGCGCGGCAGCAGCTTCAGGGTGATCTCGGTGACGATGCCCAGCGTTCCCTCGCTCCCCACGAAGAGACCGGTGAGGTCGTAGCCCGCCACGCCCTTGATGGTGCGCCGGCCGGTGCGGAGGATCTCCCCGGTGGGGAGCACCACCGTGAGCCCCAGCACGTAGTCGCGGGTGACGCCGTACTTGAGGGCGCGCGGGCCGCCGGCGTTCTCGGCCACGTTGCCGCCCAGCGTGCAGGTGTCGAGCGAGTTGGGATCGGGCGGGTAGAAGAGCCCGTGCCGCTCCACGTCGGCCTGCAGGACGCCGTTGATCACGCCGGGCTCCACCCGCGCCGTCAGGTCCTCGGGGCGGATCTCCAGGATGCGGTTCATGCGCTCTAGCGAGACGGCGATGCCGCCCTGGAGCGCCAGGCTGCCGCCCGACTTCCCGGTGCGGGCCGCCACCGGCACCACCGGCACCCGGTGGCGGGTGGCGACGGCGAAGATGCGGCGCACTTCCTCGGCGGAGGTCACCAGCACCGCGGCGTCGGGGGGGAAGGAGCCGAGCTCCGACTCGTCCCGGCCGTAGGGCTCGAGCCGCTCCGGATCGATCACCACCCGGTCGGCCGGGAAGGCGCCGGAGAGCTCCTCCAGCGCGGCGCGGAGCGCCGGCCTGCGTTCGGGGGTGGCCATCAGCCGAAGACCTCCACGTCGGCGCCGGTCATCGCGTCCGGGGCCTCGCCGGCGCACCAGGCGATGACCCCGGCCACGTCCTCCGGGCGCATGCCCGCGGCGAACGGGGTCTTCTCCAGCATGCCGGTGGCCACGCCGCCGGGCGAGACCGACATGGCCTGCACCCCGTGCTGGCGCAGCTCCTCGGCCAGGCACCTGGTGAACCCCTTCAGTCCCCACTTGGAGGCGTTGTAGGCCGAGCCTTCCGGCGTCCCCAGGCTGGCGGAGATGGAGGCCACGTTGACGATGCGGCCGCGGCGGCGCCGCTTCATGCCGGGGACGACCGCCCGGGCGCAGAGGAAGGCGCCGGTGAGGTTCACCTCCAGCACCCGGCGGAAGGCCTCCGGCGGCAGGTCCTCGACCAGGCCGCGCTCGAGCACCCCGGCGTTGTTGACGAGCACGTCGCAGGCGCCCAGGGCCCGCTCGTGCTCGGCCAGGAGGCGGGCCACGTCCCCCTCCCTGGCCACGTCCCCGGCCACGGCCAGGGC
>DASRTO010000371.1:0-4776 GCA_035655915.1 Anaeromyxobacteraceae bacterium | reverse complement strand
CCGCTCTCCTGGCTCCGGACCATGGGGCGCCACTCGCTGCTCGGCTACTTCGTCTCCATCGAGCTGCCCTACGGGATGCTCTCCTCCCCCGTCCACAAGCGCCTCGGGATGGGCTGGGCGGTGGCGGCCATCCTGGCCATGATCGCGGTGACCTGGGCCTTCTCGGCGGCGGCGGACCGCTACGACGCCTGGAAGGCGGAGAGGGTGAGGCGGGCCGCGCCCCCTCCGCCGGCGCGGTAGGGCGGGCTCGTCCCCGTCCTCGGGGCGCCCCGTGGGCGCCGGCGGGCCGCAAGGGCCCGCCCTACGGACGGCAGGGCGGGGGTTTCCCCGTGGGCGCAGGCGGGCCGCAAGCGCCCGCCCTACGGACGGTAGGGCGGGGGCTCGTCCCCCGCCGATCCCATCCCCGCAGGCGACCGGGCGCCTTTCACCCCCGGGCGAACACCAGCGGCTGGCGGAGCGCCTCCATGAGCTGGTCCTCGCCGAGCTGCCCGAAGGCGGCCATGTGCAGCAGGATGGCGTCGATGCGCTCCAGCCATCCCTCCGTCATCTCGCCACGCTCGAAGAGGGCGTGGAAGCGGGCCGGGCTGGGGATGACGCTCGCCAGGAAGGCGGCCTCGCGGGGGGTGAGCTGGCGCGCGTCCTTGGCGAAGTAGTGGCGCGCCGCCGGGCCGATGCCGTGCAGGCCCGGTCCCCACTCCACGATGTTGAGGTAGATCTCCAGCAGGCGCGACTTGGGCAGCGAGGCCTCCAGCGCCACCGTGAGCAGCGCCTCGCGGACCTTGCGGGCCAGGGTGCGCTCGCCGTCGAGGAAGAGATTCTTGGCCAGCTGCTGGGTGATGGTGGAGGCGCCGCGCACCCGCCCGGACTCGGCCCGCTCGGCGAGGGCGTTCCGGATCTCCTCGAAGTCGAAGCCGGAGTGGGCGAAGAAGCCGCCGTCCTCGCTGGTGGTCACGGCCCGGACCACGTGGTGGGGGAGGTCGGCCAGGGGCACGAAGTCGGGGTTGCCGGGCCCGACCCGCACCGGGCGGACCGGGCCGGCGGCGCCGGGGGGGCGCCAGGTGAACTCGCCGCCCAGCCCCAGCCGGTCCTGGCCGTGGAGGGCGCGCCGGAGCGCCTTGAGGTCCAGCTCGGCCTCCACCCGCCACTCGGCCGGGCGGGCCGTCGGGCCGGAGAGGGAGAGGCGCGCCCCGAGCGGCCCGGAGAGGCGGCGCACCTCCTCCGGGACCAGCGCCGGCGGCAGCGCCGCGCACAGGGAAGCCCATGAGGCGTCGGCGGCGCGCAGCTCCAACGAGAAGGCCGGGTCGCCGCCCAGGGTCAGGGCGGCGGACAGCGCCACCGGGACCTCGCCGTCCGGGCCCAGCGACAGCACGCCCTGCTCCACCTCGACCGTGTGCGCGGCGGCGCCCCAGCGCGCCTCTCCGCGGAAGGCGACGTCGAGCGAGCCCAGCGGCTCGCGGTCGGGCCCGAGCTCCAGGTCCCGGGCCCGGAGCGCCACCGCGCCGCCGCGGTCGAGGTCCTGGCTCTCCAGCGTGGCCGACAGGGCGCCCCGCGAGGCCGGGAAGGGCAGGCGCCGCCGCAGCGCCTCGGGCAGGTCGGCCAGGGCCGCGTCTTCCACGGCGAGGCGCGCTGCGGTGCGCTCACCGCGAGGGGCGAGGAGGAGAGAGGCGCTGCCGCCCGAGGGGAGGCGCAGCCGGGCCCGCGCCCCCTCGGCGCGGGTCACCACCTCGCCGTCGAGCGGCCCCACCTCGACCCGCTCGCCGGAGGCGGTCGCCGCCACGACCAGGTCCCGGAAGCGGATCTCGGGCGGGGCGACGGCGGCCCCGGCCGCGGGGCGCGAGGCGCGGCGGGAGCCGGAGGGGAGCCTGTGCGCCAGGGCCAGGAGCTCCTCGCCGCCGGCGCCGGCCTCGACGCGGACGGCGGAGAGCGACACCACCGCCGGCTCGAAGCGCCCGGCGAGGAGCGCTGGCCAGCGCGGCTGGACCCGTACCTGCTCGACCCGGAGCACCGGAGGGAGGCCGGGCCTGCTCGGCGGGACGGCCAGCGGCCCGAGCCGCAGGCGGCCCAGGAAATCCACCGCCACCTGGTCGCCAAGCGTCGCCGCGACCAGGCGCTGCCGTAGGGCGCGCTCGGCCTCGGCGCGAAGGCGGCCTCGCACCGCGGGGAGGTTGGCCCAGCCGATGGCGGAGCCCCACAGGACGGCGAGGGCGGCCAGGCCGGCGATCGCGAAGCGCACCGCTCGGAGCCGCCGCGAGCGGAACTGTCTCCCGGAAGGGGCCTCGAGGGCGGCGAAATCCATGGGCGGGACGCTTCTTTAGCCCCCCCGGGGCGGTGGGTCAACGCCTAGCGCGTAGGAAAGCCGCCGAGGGTCCCGTCTGTTACCATCCCACCCGGATGAGCTACCTGGGCCCGAGCCTGCGTCGGCGCCGCCCTCCCCCGAGGACGTGGTGGCGCCTGGCGCTGGGGCTCGTCGCCTCGCTGCTCGCCAACGTCGCGGTGCTCATGCTCGTCAAGGTGGACTTCGCCACCCTGCGCCTGGGCTCGCGCGAGGTGCGCCCGGTGGAGCTGGCGCCGCTCTCGGCGGACCAGTGGGCCCGCAACCGCGTGGTCGAGCCCGGGCGGGCCGAGCCGCCTGCCCCGGCGCCGAAGCCGCCACCGCCGCCGGTCCGGCCGGAGCCGAAGGGGCAGGTGGTGGACGTGGCCCCCACCGGGAAGCCGGAGGCGCCCGAGAACGCCCGCTTCCTGGGCGAGCGCGACAACAAGGTGGAGAAGGAGACGCGCTCCCGCTACGCGCGGCCGGGATTCGAGCGCACCCTCCCCGTCCCCACGCAGCCCACACCCCAGACCGCGCCGGCCCGCCCGCAACCCCCCACGCCGGGCGGAGGCGGTGGCCAGGGCCAGGGCCAGGTGGCCGAGGCCAGGAAGCCCGGGGCGCCGGGGGCGCCCGGGACGAAGCAGCCGCCGCAGCTGGCCATGGCCAGGCCCGACGCCCAGCCACCGGCCCCGGGCGGGATCCTACCGCGCCCGCAGCCGCCCGCCCCGCCGCAGCAGCCCGGCCCGCGCGGCGAGGGCGGCGAGGCCGGCGAGGGAGGGGCGGGGGCGGGCCGGGCCGGGCCCCTGCTCGCGCCCAGCGCCGACTTCTACGACCGCCTGCGCGGAGGGCCGGCCCCCGATCACCTCAAGGACGTCGACGTGGGGGAGGGGACCTTCCTCAACACCCGGGAGTGGCGCTACGCCGGCTACTTCAACCGCATCAAGCAGTCGGTGGCCATGAGCTGGGACCCGAACGGCGCGGCGCGGACCCGCGACCCGACCGGCGAGCGCTTCCTCTACAAGGATCGCCACACCCTGCTGTCGGTCACGCTCGACGCGTCCGGCTCGCTCACCGACGCCCACGTGCTGCAGAGCAGCGGGGTGGACTTCCTCGACCGGGCCGCCATCGAGGCCTTCCACAAGGCCCAGCCCTTCGTCAACCCGCCCAACGGCCTCGTCGACGCCTCGGGCGCGATCAAGTTCCAGTTCGGTTTCTACCTGGAGGTCGGCAGCCCGGGGCTGCGGCTCTTCCGGGGACCGGCGCAGTAGGGCGGGGGCTCGTCGTCTTCATACCGGGGGGATGACGCCCCCCCGGCCCCCCCGCTCGCTCCGGCCCAGCCTCATCCGGCTGGGCCTGCGCTCGCGCGGTACCGTTGGGCGGGGGCTCGTGGGTTGGCGGGAGGACGGCTCCGGGCTATCTTCCCGGGCCTTGCCATGCCGGTCCCCGCCGAGCTCGCCGCCTCGAGTCACCCGGTTCTGACCGCCCTCCTGTGGAGCGCCGCGGGCCTGTACGCGGTGGCCTTCCTGGCCGCGGCCATCCGCCCGGCCTGGGGCCGGCCGGTGCTGGCGCTGGGCGCCGCGCTGCACCTCGCCGCCACGGTGGGGCGGGGCCTCGCCATCGGGTTCTTCCCCCTCACCAACAGGATGGAGTCCTTTTCCTGCGCGGCGCTGGCGGTGGCCCTGGTGGCGCTGCTGGTGTGGCGGGACGACCGGCTGCACGACCTGCCCATGGCCGGCGTGGCCCTGGCGGCGATGGCGGCGGCGCTCTCCTTCCCCCTGCACCTCGCCTGGCCGCCGCCGCTCATGCGCACCATCTGGTATCCCATCCACGTCCCGCTCTCTTTCCTGGCCTACGCCGCCTGGAGCGCGGCCGCGGCCGCGGCGCTCTCGTGGCTGCGAGACCGCGACGCCGCGGCGCTCTCGCGCGTCGACCGGCGGGCGCTATGGGGCTTCGGGCTGTGGTCGCTCTCCATGATCGCCGGCGGCTTCTGGGGGGTGATGGCCTGGGGCGCCTACTTCCTGTGGGACCCCAAGGTGATCTGGTCGGTGATCCTCTGGTTCCACTACGCCACCTTCGTCCACCTGCGCCTCACCCCCTCGCTGCAGGGACGCCCCTGGGTCCGGCCGGCGCTGGCGCTGTGCGGGTTCGCCTTCGTGCTCACGGCCTACGTGGGGACCTCCTTCCTCTTCGGGCGGTCGAGCCATGCCTTCTGAGGCCGAGGCGGCGCCGGG
Source organism: Anaeromyxobacteraceae bacterium (assembly GCA_035655915.1). GTDB lineage: Bacteria > Myxococcota > Myxococcia > Myxococcales > Anaeromyxobacteraceae > DASTPH01. Next base: position 234 of record DASRTO010000371.1, on the reverse strand, counting down.
GGGCGAGGGATCCAGCCGCCTCGCCTGGCTGCGCTCGCAGGGGCTGGGCGTCGCCTGCGGCCTCGGCACGGTGGCGCTGCTGGCGATCGGGTCGTTCGTCCTGGCGGCCACCGGCGAGGGGGCCTCGGCCGGCATCGCCATGGACGACGCCCGCGCCTTCTTCGAGCGCCCCTCCCCGGTCCACGCCTGGTTCTACCTGCTCGTCCCGCTGCTCGGGCTCTACGCCCTGAACAC
>DASRTO010000370.1:0-6158 GCA_035655915.1 Anaeromyxobacteraceae bacterium | reverse complement strand
TCGAGCCGGCGGGCGAGTCGGGGGAGGCGCCGGCTCCGGCCGGGCCGCCTCCCGCGGGAGGCGGCGAGCCGGCGTGACCGGAGCGGCGAGCTGGCGGCGGGGGGCGCTCCTCGTGGCCCTGCTCGGCGTCGCGGCGGGGTGCCGGAAGGCCGAGCGCTGCGCAGTGATCGGCGTGACCCTGGGGGCGGGGCTGCCGGTCCGGCAGATGGAGGAGCTGGGGCTGGAGGGCGAGGAGCTGCGGCGGGCGGCCCTGGAGGCGCTGCGCCAGAGCGGGGGCTTCGTGGTGCCGGAGCGGGAGCCGCCCGGCTCCGGGCCGCGCTGCCGCGCCAGCGTGGCGCTCCTCGACGCGCGGCTCGCCACGCGGCCGGCGCCGGATGGCCCGCCCGAGTCGGCGGTCACGCGGATGGAGGTGCTGCTGGAGATGCAGGCGGAGCCGGTGGGCGGGGAGGGGTTCGGCGAGTCGGCCCGCTGGGGCGAGCCCATCCAGCCCGGCGAGGCGCCGGGAGCGGCGCTGCGGCGGGCCGTCTCCGGCGCGGCCGCCAGGGCGGCGGCGGCCCTGGCCCTGGGGATGGCCGAGACCCGCAAGCCCGACGCCGAGGTGATCCGCGACCTCGACTCGGGGGATCCGCGCCTGCGGGACTACGCGGTGCGGGTGCTGGCCGACCGGCGCAACCCGGCCGCGGTCCCCCGGCTCATCCAGCGCCTCAAGGATCCCGACCCGGAGGTGGTGGAGCGGGCGGTGGGGGCGCTGGCGCAGATCCGCGACCCGCGGGCGGTGGTGCCGCTCATCGAGCTCACCTACCGGCGCGAGCCGCCCTTCGTGGCCCAACTGACCCGCATCATCGGCGACATCGGCGGCCCCGAGGCCGAGGCCTTCCTGGCCACGCTGGCCTCGGGGCACGCCGACGCCTCCGTCCGGCGGGCCGCGCGCGAGGCGCTCGACGACCTGCGGCGCGGGCGCGCCGGGGCGCCGGGCCCACCCGACGCGGGGAATTGAGGTAGAGTGCGGCGCCGTGAGAACGCCCACCTGGCTCCTGCTGGCCGCCGCCTGCGCCTCCGCCCCGAGGCCGCCGCCGGCCGGCGCCACGCCCGCCGACTACTTCCCGCTGGCCATCGGCAACGAGTGGGTCTACCAGGACCTCTCGCCGCAGCTCGACCCCAAGGGCCCCCAGGCGCGCCGGCGGACGGTGCGCATCCTCTCCCGGGACGCCGACGGCTACTTCGTGGACAACGAGAAGGGGGCGCTCCGGGCCGACCCCACCTGCCTCCACGACCGCCTGCGCCGGCTGCTGTGCAAACCGTTCCAGCCCGGGCACTCCTGGACCTCGGTGGTGAGCGTCGGCTCCACCGAGCGCTACGAGATCGCCGCGGTGGCGGAGGAGGTCCAGACCGCGGCCGGGACCTTCCGGGGCTGCATCCGGGTCCGGGCCCACAACCGGGCCGGCCCGGACGCCGACAACCTGCTGGAGATCACCTACGCCCCCGGGGTGGGGCCGGTGCGCATCGAAACCTTCGCGGTGGTGAAGGGGACGGTGAGCCCGCAGGTCAAGGCGGAGCTCCTCTCCTTCCGCCCGGGATCGAGGTGATCATGCGCGAGGTGGGGATCGGCGTCGCCGGGTTCGGCACCGTGGGCGGGGGCGTGCTCTCCATCCTGCGGAGCCACGCACGCGACATCGAGGCCAGGCTGGGCGCCCGCATCGCGGTGCGGCGGGTGGCGGTGCGCGATCCGGACAAGGAGCGCATGGTCGACGTGGACCGGCGCCTGCTCACCACCCGCTACCAGGACCTCCTCGACGATCCGGAGATCGCGGTGGTGGTGGAGCTGCTGGGCGGGACCGGCGAGGCCTACGATCTGGTGACCGGCGCCCTGCGGCGGGGCAAGCACGTGGTCACCGCCAACAAGGCGCTGCTGGCCGCCCGCGGCGAGGAGATCTTCCGACTGGCGGTGGCGGAGGGCGTGGACGTGTACTACGAGGGGGCGGTCTGCGGCGGGGTGCCGGTGATCCGCACCCTGCGCGAGGCGCTGGCCTCGGACCGCATCAACGCCCTGCACGGGATCGTCAACGGCACCACCAACTTCATTCTCACCGCGATGGCCGATCGCGGCGAGACCATCGACCAGGCGCTGGCCGAGGCGCAGCGGCTCGGGTACGCCGAGGCCGACCCCACCCTGGACGTGGGCGGCGGCGACGCCGCCCAGAAGCTATGCGTGCTGGCCCAGCTGGCCTTCGGGGCGCGCCTCAAGCCCGAGGACGTGCTCACCGAGGGCATCATGGGGCTCCGCCCGGAGGACTTCGCCTGGGGCCGGGAGGCCGGCTACGCGCTGAAGCTCCTGGCCATCGCCCGGCGCGTCGAGGGGGACCAGATCGAGGCCCGGGTCCACCCGGCCTTCATCCCGGCCGGCTCCATGCTGGCGGGGGTCCGCGGGGCCATGAACGCGGTGCTGCTGCAGTCGGAGGCCCTCGGCCCCTCGATGCTCTTCGGGCAGGGGGCCGGCGCCATGCCCACCGGGTCGGCGGTGGTGGCCGATATCATCGACCTCACCCGCAACATCCTCTCCAACAGCCCGGGGCGGGTGCCGCTGCCGCCGGACCGGCCGCTGGTGCGGCTGCGCCCCCACGAGGAGATCCGCACCGCCTACTACCTCCACTTCCAGGTGAAGGACGTGCCGGGAGTGCTGGCGCGCCTGGCCTCCACCTTGGCGGGGCGGCGCATCTCCATCGCCGCGGTGCAGCAGCGCGAGCACCTCGACGAGGGGGCCCCGGTGCCGCTGGTGATCGTGACCCACCAGGCCCGCGAGGCCGACCTGCGGGCGGCCATCGGCGAGGTGGACCGCCAGGACACCACGGTGGCCCCGACGCGGCTGGTGCGCATCGAGCCGGTGTGAGCCATGGTGCGGACGCAGCTGCGCGTCATCTACGCCGACACCGACCAGATGGGCGTGGTGTACTACGCCAACTACCTGCGCTTCTTCGAGGCCGGTCGCAACGAGTTCATCCGGGCCAAGGGGCTGCGCTACCGCGACTTCGAGGCGCGCCATCGCCTCACCCTGCCGGTGGTCGAGGCCGGGGTGCGCTACCGCGTCCCGGCCCGCTACGACGACCTGGTCTCGGTGGAGACCACGCTCGGCGGGATCCGGCGCGCCAGCGCCCGCTTCGACTACCGCCTGGTCCGGGACGACGGCGAGCTGCTCGCCACCGGCCACACCATCCACGCCTGCGTGGACCCCGACGGCCGGGTCCAGCGCATGCCCAGGGACCTCCTGGAGCGGCTCTCGGCCGGCGAGGCCCCGGCCACCTGAGCGCCGAACGGGAGGGAACATGGACCGCAACCTGGCTCTCGAAGTGGTGCGCGCCACCGAGGCGGCCGCCCTGGCTTCGGCGCGGCTCATGGGGCGCGGCGATCGGGAGGGCAGCGACCGGGTCGCGGTGGAGGCCATGCACCAGACCCTCTCCGGCATCGCCATGGCCGGCGAGCTGATCATCGGGCAGGGAGAGCGGGCCCAGGCTCCCATGCTCTACGTGGGGGAGAGGGTGGGGCGGGCCCGCCCCGGCGACCCCGAGGTCGAGCTGGCGGTGGACGCGCTGGAGGGCACCAAGCTGTGCGCCACCGGGGCCGCCAACGCCATCAGCGTCATCGCCATGGCCGAGAAGGGGAAGCTGCTGCGCGCCCCCGACGTGTACATGGAGAAGATCGCGGTCGGGCCCGGCGGCTACGGCGCCGTGGACCTGACCCGGCCCCCCAGGGACAACCTGCGCCGCGTCGCCGACGCGCTCGGGAAGTACATCGAGGACCTGACGGTGGTGATCCTGGACCGCCCCCGCAACGAGAAGCTGGTGGCGGCCCTCCGCGAGACCGGGGCCCGCATCAAGCTCATCGGGGACGGCGACCTGGCCGGGGCGCTCAGCACCTGCTTTCCCGAGACCGGCGTGGACATGCTCATGGGAATCGGGGGCGCCCCCGAGGGCGTCATCAGCGCGGCGGCGCTGCGCTGCGTGGGCGGGGACTTCCAGGGGCGGCTCGCCTTCCGCGGCGAGGAGGAGAAGGAGCGCGCCCGGGGCGCGGGGCTCGCCGACCCCGACCGGGTCTTCGGCCTCGACGACCTGGCCGACGGCCACGTGCTGTTCGCCGCCACCGGGGTGACCAACGGCGACTTCCTCAAGGGGGTGCGCTTCACCGGGCGGGCCGCCGTCACGCACTCGGTGGTGATGCGTTCCCGGACCGCGACCGTCCGCCGCATCCAGACCGAGCACCATTTCGTCGAGAGCCGCCAGAGCCACGGCTGGTAGCCTCCGGGAGGGTCCATGGCCTCGGCCGTTTCCAGGGAGATCGTCGTCGACGTCCCGGTGGAGCGCTTCTTCGACCTGGTGGTGGACTACGCCCGCTACCCGGAGTTCGTCCCCGGCATCAAGGCCTGCCGGGTGAGGTCGTCGAGCCCGCACAAGGACGTGGAGTACGAGCTGGACGTGGGGGTGAGGCGCATCCGCTACGTGCTGCGGCACGTGGAGGAACGTCCGCGGCGGGTGACCTGGTCGCTGGTCTCCGGCGACATGATGAAGGTCTCCAACGGCTCGTGGGAGCTCAGCGACGCCGGGGGCAAGACGCGGGCTCGCTACTCGGTCGAGGTCCAGATCGCCAGGCCCCCGCTCATCCCCCAGCTGGTGGTGGACAAGGTGGCCGACGAGCTGACGCGGATCTCGCTCCCGCGGACGCTGGCGGCCTTCAAGACGCGCGCCGAGAATTCGCCGAGCCGGCCGTGAGACCGGCGAGGCCGCCTTCCCCCGGGACAACGCTGTCCCGGTCGTCCCTTCGCCGGGGGCAACCCACGCGCTCAATGCGTGCAAGAAACGCTCAATGCGCGCACCGGGGCTGCCCCGGCCGTACCCCTCCCGTGGGACAGCCGCGGGCGCGTGAGCCCAGGGGAAAGCAGCCTCGCTGCCCGTCCGGGCGGCGAGGCGGAAGTTGACCCTTTGGAGTGGCGGGTGCTACTGATCGAGTGGCAACCCTGTCACGGTCCGGCCTCTCGCGGAGGGGCGCCCCAGAGTGGCGGGTTGCGCAAGGACGCAACAACGTTAGGAACGGAGGAGTGGCCCCCAGCCGGGAACGCGGATTGCAGGGCGACGAGGAGGGCGGAGAGAGCGATGCTGGACGCCTTCGTCATCGAGGAGATCAAGCGGCGCGAAGGAGAGCGCGGCCGCGACAATCGCCCCGTGGTGGAGCTCCCGCTCCCGAGCCCCCGGCCTCCCTCCGAGGAGGGGACGCAGAACGGCGAGGGGGAGAGCCCCGATCGCGGCGTGGTGATCATCGACTACGGCTAGGACCGAGGCGTTCGCCCGGATGCGAGCGTCGCGGAGAGGCGGGCGGATTCTTCCGCCCGTTTCGTCTTTCGGGGCGGCGCGACGGCCGCCGCTCATGTTGAGAGCTTGTCCCACGCCGCCTTCAACTCCTCCGGCGTCCACAGGCCCCGGGACGGCTCCTTGTCCACGCCTCCCGTCGTCTCCATGCGATAGAGGAAGATCTTCCCGCCCTGGACGCCCACCACCTGCCCGGTGATGTCCTGGGCCAGGTCGCTGGCCAGGAACACCACCAGCGGAGCGATGAACTGCGGGCCCAGGTCCTTCTCGGTGGCCCCCTTCATCATGGCCAGGTCGCTGGTCATGCGGGTCAGCGCCACCGGCGCCACTGCGTTCACGGTGATGCCGGCCTTCTGCAGCTCCAGGGCCGCCACCCGGGTGAGGCCGTAGATGCCGGCCTTGGCCGAGGCGTAGTTGGCCTGGCCGAAGTTGCCGAGCAGGCCGGAGAGGCTGGTGGTGTTGACGATGCGGCCGCCCTTCCCCTGGACCTTCATGACCCGGGCCGCCGCCTGGGTGCACAGGAAGGTGCCGCGCAGGTGGACCTCCAGCACCCGGTCGAAGTCGTCCTCGCTCATGTTGAGCAGGGTGCGGTCGCGCAGGATGCCGGCGTTGTTCACCAGGATGTCGAGGCGGCCGAAGCGGTTCATCGCGGTCCAGACCACTCCGTCGGCGCCCTCGCGGGTGGCCACGCTGTCGTAGCTGGCGGCCGCCTCGCCGCCGAGGGCCCTCACCTCCTCCACCACCCGGTCGGCCATCTGCGAGCCCTGGCCGCCGCCGTGCCGATCCGAGCCGAGGTCGTTGACC
>DASRTO010000369.1:0-9223 GCA_035655915.1 Anaeromyxobacteraceae bacterium | reverse complement strand
CCTGGGGCTTGTCGCTCATCGACCCTCCTTGAGGCTGGCGATCTCCTTCTCCAGCTCGCGGACCCGCTTCAGCAGCTCGGGCAGCCTGCGGAGCGCGGCCGAGCTCCGGAGCCACTCCGCGTGAGGGATGGCCGGGTACCCAGTGTAGGTCTCCCCCGCCGGGACGTCCCCCACTACGCCGCTCTGCGCCCCGAACCTGGCCCCGGCCCCGATCTCGAGGTGGTTGATGGCGCCGGCCTGGCCGCCGAAGACGGCTCCCATGCCGATGCGGGTGGATCCGGCGATCCCGGTCTGGCCGGCCAGGAGGCAAAGCGGGCCCACCTGGACGTTGTGGCCGATCTGCACCAGGTTGTCGAGCTTGGCGCCGCGTCCGACCACGGTGCGCCCCAGGGTGGCCCGATCGACACAGGTGTTGGCCCCCAGCTCGACGTCGTCCTCGATCACCGCGATGCCCGCCTGCGGCACCTTGTAGTGGCGCGGCCCGGATCCGCCCTCCCCCTCCAGGTCGAAGGCGAACCCGAAGCCGTCGGAGCCGACCACGCACCCCGGCTGCAGGATACAGCGGTTGCCCACCAGGCAGCCCTCGCGCACCACCGCGTTGGGGTAGAGGAGGCAGTCCTCCCCGACGCGGGCGCCGGCGCCCAGGTAGACGCCCGGGTGGAGGATGGTGCGCGCCCCCACCTCGGCTCCCGGCCCCACGAAGGCCAGCGGCATCACCTGGGCGGTGGGGTGGACGCGCGCGCTCGGGTGGACCACCGCCTGGCCCGCCAGCTCCGGCGCCGCCGCCGGCGGCGGGTGGAAAGCCGCCGAGGCCTTGGCGAAGGCCAGGTAGGGGTTCGCCGCCCGCACCACGGTGCGCCCGGGCGGCACGGCCTCGTCGGATCCCACGATCACCGCCGCGGCGCGGCTCTCCTCGAAGGCGCGCCGGTACTTCCGGTTGGCCAGGAAGGAGAGGTCGCCCGGGCCGGCCTCCTCGAGGCCGCGCACGCGCTCGATGCGCAGCGACCCGTCCCCCTCCACCACGCCGCCCACGCGGGCGGCCAGTTCCTCGAGCGTGAAGGCCACGGCGATCCTCTACTTCTTGCCCGCCTCGGGCTTGTCGGCCTTCTTCTTGGTCTCGGCGGCCCCCGCCTTGAACCTGGCATTGTACCGGCGCACCAGCTCGTTGGTGAGGTCGCTGGCCGCCGGGGCGTGGAGGAGGCCGGCGTCGGTCTTCTCGAAGACGTAGGCGATGCCCTCGGCGTCGGCGATCTCGCGGACCACCTGGGACATCTTGTCGAAGATGGAGCGCATCAGCTCCTGCTCCCGGCCGGAGAGCTCGCTCTGCATCTGCATGGCCTTGTTCTGCATCTCCAGGAACTTGCGGTCGAGCTCGCCCTGCTTCTCGCGCTTGGCCTCCTCGGACATGACCACCGACTGCTTGTCGAGGTCCTCCTTCATCCGCTTGAGCGAGGTCTGCATCTCGTCGAGCGTCTTCTGCTTCTGGTCGAAGTCCTTCTTGAGCTGCGCCTTGGCGCTCTTGCCGTCCTCCACCTCGCCCACGGCGCGGCGGAGGTCCACGTAGCCGATCTTGAGCTCGGCGGCGCGGGGGGCGGGGGGGGCCAGGAGGGCCAGGGCTGCGAGGAGCGGGAGTGGGTTCATGGTCGGTCCTTGGTTCGGGTGGATCAGAAGAAGTTGCCGATGGTGAACTGGAAGTCGCTGGGATTGTCGATGTAGAAACCGGTCACCGGATCGCGCCGCCGGTTCAGCGGGAAGCCCCACTCGAAGCGGAGCGGCCCGATGGGGCTCTGCCAGCGCAGGCCGAAGCCCCAGGACTTGTAGAGGGACCAGGACACCGCCGGATCGCTCCAGGCGCCCGGGGGGAAGGCGTTGCCCATGTCGAAGAAGGTGACGGCGCGGATGCCCATCTGCGCGATGAGGGGAATCTCCAGCTCGAAGTTGAAGATCAGCTGCTTGTTGCCGCCCACCGTGAAGGGGACCAGGGGGCCCGAGGGCGTCGAGCCGACCAGGGTGGTGGGGGCGAGCCCGTACATGCGGTAGCCGCGCACGGTGTTGATGCCGCCGACGTAGTAGAGCTCGGAGATGGGGACCGGGTGCTCGACGTCCCAGGCGCGGATGGCCCCGGCCGCCACCCGGCTCCGGAAGACGGTCCCCAGGACCAGCGGCTGGTAGAAGCGGGCGTCCACGGTGGTGCGGGTGAAGAGGTTCACGTCCTCGCCGAAGAGCCACTCCGGCGCCAGCAGCGGCGGGGCCAGCTCGTAGGAGAGGGCCAGGAAGACGCCCCGGGTGGGGAAGAGCCGGTTGTCGCGCTTGTCCCATTGCAGCGAGAGGCGCAGGGCGCTGGTGGTACCGGAGCGGAACTGGTTGCGCAGCAGCAGCGCCGCCGCCGAGGTCACCCGGATGTACTCGTTGGTGTAGGTGGCGAAGAGCCGCAGGTCGTCGAGGGCCCGCGCCCACGGCCACAGCCAGCTGAGCCCCGAGAGCTCGTAGCCCCAGGTCATCGAGCCTCCCACCGCCCGGCGCGTGAAGGTGGTGTAGAGGGCCTCGGTGGCGTAGAGGTCGAAGGCGAAGGTCCAGGCGGTGTCGAAGAAGTGCGGCTCGACGAACTGGATCTGGCCCAGCTGCCGGATGGAGGACCACTGGACCTGGAGCGAGAGGGTCTGGCCCCAGCCGAAGAAGTTGTTCTGGCTGATCTGGCCGGTGAGGATGAAGTTCTCGTAGGAGGAGAAGCCGGCGCCCACCTGGAAGGTCCCGGTGGACTTCTCCTTCACCTCCACCACCGCCACCATCTTGTCGTCGGCGCTCCCCTTCTTGGTGGTGATCTCCACCGTCTCGAAGAAGCCGAGCGCGGTCACGCGCTGCTTCGAGAGCTTGATGGCGCTGGCGCTGTAGAGCTCGCCCTCGTAGATGCGCAGCTCGCGGCGGATGACCTTGTCGCGGGTGCGGGTGTTGCCCTGGATGTCGATGCGCTCGAAGCGCACCTTCTGCCCGGGCTGCACGTCGAAGGTGAGGTCGACGGTGCGGGCCTTCTGGTCCAGGTTGGTGAGCGGGGTGACGTTGACGTAGGCGTAGCCCAGGTCCTTGTAGACGTCGCCCGACGCGAACAGGTCGGCGCCGACCTTGGAGCGCATGAACAGCTCGCCGGGGCGGGTCTTCACCAGGAGCTGCAGGGTCCCCTCGAGGCCCAGCAGCTCGCCGGAGAAGCCGATCTTGCCGATGGTGTACTGCTCGCCCTCCTCCACCGGGATGGTGATGTAGAGCCACCGCTTGTCCGGCGAGAGCGAGACGCTGGGGCGGCCCACCTTGACGTTGACGTACCCGTGCTCCAGGTACACCGCCTGCACCGCCTGCACGTCCCGCTGGATGGTCTCCTCCTTGTAGGTGCCGGCCGAGGTGAGGAAGTCGAGGAAGCCGCCCTCCTGGGTCTGGAGGTAGGGCAGGATCTCGTCGCGCGGCAGCTTGACGTTCCCGAGGATGCTCACCTGCCGCACCTGCACCTTGGCGTGCTCGTTCGCCACGAAGACCACCACCACCTGGTTGTCCGGCTTCTCCTCCAGGCGCGAGGTCACCTCGGCCAGGTAGAACCCCTTCTCGACGTACTTCTCCTGGATCTTCTTCACGCTGCGCCGGACGGCGGTGGCATCCAGGATCTGGTACTGCTTGACCTCGATGGCCTCCTTGAGGTCGTCGGCGGAGACCTCCTCGGCCCCTTCGATGCGGGTCCCCTGCACCGACGGCTTCTCGGTCACCTTCACCACCAGCGTGGGGGTGGCGGCAGGCCCCCGCGCCACGATGCTGACGTCGGAGAAGTAGCCGAGCTTCATCACCGCCCGCACGTCGGCCCGGATGCGGGCGGGGTCGAGGGCGTCGCCCACCCGGGTGGAGAGGGCCGCCTTGATGGCGTCCACCTCGACGCGGCGGTTCCCCTCCACCGCGATGGCCTTGACCACCGGCGCCTCCTCGGCGGCGGCCGGGGGCGCCGCGGCGAGGAGCAGCCCGGCCAGGACGCTCTGGAGGACCCGCCTCACGGAGGCGCGCAATCTAGAGCAATCCCGGGCCGATCTCAAAGGATATCCCCTCGGCGCCAGGCCCTCAGGCCAGGCGTCCCCCGGCGAGACGCAGCCGGCGCGGCAGCGAGGCGGCCAGCTGCTCGTTGTGGGTCACCACCACCGCGGTCAGCCCCAGCCGGCGGTTGAGGTCGACCAGCAGGGCGTGGATGCCCCCCGCCGTCTGCGGATCCAGGTTGCCGGTGGGCTCGTCGGCGAGCAGGAGCCTCGGCGAGAGGCACAGCGCCCGCGCCAGCGCCACCCGCTGCTGCTCTCCGCCGGAGAGCTCCCCCGGCTTGTGCTCGAGCCGCTCGGAAAGCCCCACCAGCGAAAGCACCTCCTCGGCCCGCCGCCGCGCCTCCCCGCGGGCCACCCGGCGGATCAGGGCCGGCATCATGGCGTTCTCCACGGCGGTGAACTCGGGCAGCAGGTGGTGGCTCTGGAACACGAAGCCCACCGTCTCGTTGCGGAAGCGGGCCAGCGCCTCCTCGTCGCGGGCGAAGACGTCGTGCCCCTCGAAGCGCACCTCGCCGGCGGTGGGCGCGTCGAGGGTGCCCACCACGTGCAGGAAGGTGCTCTTGCCCGCCCCGGAGGGGCCGGTGAGCGCCACCATCTCCCCCTCCTGGATGTCCAGGTCGATCCCCCGTAGCACCTCCACCCGCCGGGGAGGCTGCCCGGCGGCGCGCTCCTCCAGGAGGTAGGTCTTCACCAGACCGCGGATGGAGACCAGCGGCGCCATCATTCGCTCCGCAGCCCCTCCACCGGGTCCAGCCGGGCCGCCTTGGAGGCGGGGTAGACGGTGGCCAGGTACGCCAGCGCCATGGAGGCCAGGGCCACCAGCGCGAACTGGACCGGGTCGACCAGCACCGGCAGGTTGGCGATGTAGTAGACCTCCGGGTCGAGCGGGATGCCCACCCGCTCGATGAGCAGGCAGCTCCCCCACCCCAGCAGCAGGCCGAAGGCGGTGCCGATGGCCCCGATCACCAGCCCCTCGGCCACGAAGATCTTCATGATGGAGGGTAGCCCGGCCCCCATGGACTTGAGGACCGCGATCTCCTTGCGCTTGTCGAGGACCAGCATCACCAGGGTGGCCACGATGATGAAGCTCGCCACCAGCACGATGAAGCCCAGGATCACCGCCATCACCACCTTCTCCAGCATCAGCGCCGAGAAGAGGTTGCGGTTCATCTCCCCCCAGTCCTTGACGCGGTAGGGGTAGCCTTCCAGCTCGGCCAGCACCCGCCGCATGATGGCGCGGGCCGCGTCCACCTCCCGCACCCGGAGCTCGAGGCCGGTCACCGAGTCGCCGGTAGCGAAGAAGCGCTGCGCCTCGCGCAGGTCCACGTAGGCGAACTTGGCGTCGTATTCGTACATCCCGCTGTAGAAGATCCCGGCCACGCGGAAGGGGCGGCTCTTGGGCTGGGGGCCGGCCGGGCCCAGGTCGCCGAAGGGCGAGACCACGTTGACGGTGTCGCCCACGAACACCCGCAGCGTCCGGGCCAGCTCCCGCCCCACCACGATGCCGGGCAGGATCCGCCCCGGCGGCGCCGCGGCCGGTGGCCGCGCCGACGGCGTGCCCGCCGCCCCCGGGGCCGGCGCCTGGACGGCACCGGCCCGCTCCTCCTCGACCCGGGTGCGCTTCTCGGGCGCGGGGATGGCCGCGGGATCGGCCAGCCAGGCCAGCTGGCCCGCCTCCAGGTTGCGCGACAGGTCGGTCACCGCGCCCACGGTGGACTCGTCCACGCCCTTGAGGACCGAGCCGGTGAGGTTCTGCCCCGCCGAGAGCATCACCTCGTTGTAGAGGAAGGGGGTGGCGGCCACGACGCCCGGCACCGCCTCCACCCGCTTCATGACCTCGCGCCACTCGGTGAAGTCGTTCTGGCCGTACTTGAGCACCACCCCGTCGGAATGGGCCCCCAGGATCTTGGCCTTGAGATCGGCCTCGAAGCCGCTCATCACCGAGAGCACCACCGTGAGCGCCCAGGCGCCGATGGCGACCCCGCCGATGGAGATGAGGGTCATGAGCAGCGTGGCCGGCAGACGCGGCCGGCTCCGCAGCTCGCCGCGCCGGAGGGCGCGCCGCTCGGCGGCGCCGCGCCACAGGGACCAGGCCATCCCCAGCACCAGCCCCGGGACCACCCCGGTCACCACCACCAGGAAGAGGGCCCCCACCGTGCGCGGCGAGAGCCGCAGGTGGCTGCGCGCCATGAACAGCTCGTAGGAGAGCGAGGGATCGAAGCGGCCCGAGCCCGCTGCCAGGAAGGTGGCGGTCGAGCCCATGAAGGCGGTGGTGCCGCTCCCCAGCCCCGCGGTGAGCAGCCCCAGCACCAGCACCAGCTTCCCCTGGGCCTCCCAGGCCGTCACCGCCAGCCCGGCGCCGCGGAGCCGCGGCAGCAGCGCCAGGAGCGGCCCGAGCTCGAGGGCCACCAGCAGCAGCGTGGCCGCGGCGATCTCGAAGAAGGCCAGGCGCCTCCCGGCCGCGGCGGCCGCGGCGCCTCCGGCCGCCGCCCACAGCGCGGCCCCGAGCAGGGAGAGCCCGGTCGCCGCCGCGGCGGGAAGCGCCAGCCGGTCCGAGAGCAGCAGGTGGCCCCAGGCGGCCACCGCCGGCGCCAGGAGCACCCCGGCGGCGGAGAGCAGGAAGGCCGCCCCGGAGAACGCCGGCGGCACCGGCCTCGCCGGCACGCCCGGCGGCGGGCCGGCGACCGGGGCGGGGTCCGGGGCGCTGGTGGCCAGGCCCTGGTCCATCAGTCGCGCGGCTTGAGCAGCGGGAAGAGGACCACGTCGCGGATGGAGGCCGAGTCGGTGAGCAGCATGGCCAGCCGGTCGATGCCGATGCCCTCCCCGGCGGTGGGCGGCATGCCGTGCTCCAGGGCGCGCAGGAAGTCCTCGTCGTAGGGCATGGCCTCCTCGTCGCCCGCGGCCCGCGCCTTCACCTGGGCCTCGAAGCGCGCCCGCTGGTCCAGCGGGTCGTTGAGCTCGGAGAAGGCGTTGGCCACCTCCATGCCGGCGAGGAACAGCTCGAAGCGGTCCACCAGCCGCGGGTCGGCGTCCCGCTTGCGGGACAGGGGGCTGGTCTCCAGCGGCCAGTCCACCACGAAGGCCGGGCGGTCGCGGGGCAGGTCCTTCTCGGCGAAGACCTCGAAGGCCAGCGCCACCGCCACCCCGGGCGGGCTCCTGGCGGCGCGCTCCAGCTTCCAGGCGTCCTCCGAGTCCTTCTCGCGGGCGGCGGCCCGTGAGAGCGCCTCCGGCAGCCCCCGGCCGGAGAGCGCGTCCTCCGGCGAGAGCCCCAGCGCGCCCGCCCCCATCTCCAGCAGCGAGACCCGCGGGTACGGCGGCGTCAGGTCGATGGCCTGCCCCTGGAAGACGATGCGCGGCGATCCGGCCACCTCCACCGCCAGGCGGTGGAAGAGCTCCTCGGTGAGCTTCATGAGGTCTTCGTGGGTGGCGAAGGCCTGGTAGAACTCCAGCATGGTGAACTCGGGGTTGTGCCGCCGGTCGATGCCCTCGTTGCGGAACACCCGCCCGATCTCGTAGACCCGGTCCAGCCCGCCCACGATGAGGCGCTTCAGGTGCAGCTCCAGGGCGATGCGCAGCTTGAGGTCGAGCCCCAGGGCGTTGTGGTGGGTCTCGAAGGGACGGGCCGCCGCTCCGCCGGCCTCCTCGGGACGGTGCAGGGTGGGCGTCTCCACCTCCAGGTAACCGCGCTCGTCGAGGAAGCGGCGGATGGTGCGCACGATGGCGGCGCGCCGCTCGAAGGTCTCGCGGACGCCCTCCGTGACCACCAGGTCCAGGTAGCGCTGCCGGTAGCGGTCCTCCACGTCGGCGAGGCCGTGCCATTTCTCGGGCAGGGGGCGGATGGCCTTGGTGAGGATGGTGAAGGTCCGGGCCTCCAGCGTCAGCTCGCCGGTCTTGGTGCGGGTGGCCGGCCCCTCGGCCGCCACCACGTCGCCCACGTCGAGGAGCTGGAAGACCTGGAAGCCCCGCTCGCCGACCTTGTCCTTCTTGACCCACACCTGGAGGTCGCCGGAGCGGTCGCGCACCCGGAGGAAGGCCGCCTTGCCGAAGCTGCGCACCGCCAGGCAGCGGCCCGCCACCGACCAGCTCTCCGGGTCCCGGGCGATCTCTTCGGCGGTCTGGGAGCCGTAGCGCGCCCGGAGGTCGCTGGCCAGGTGGCGGGGGGCGATCCCGTTGCCGTAGGGGTTCACGCCCAGCTGGCGGAGCGCCTCGGCCTTCTTCAGGCGCTGCGCGACCATCTCGCGCTCGGTGGTGCCCAGGTCGTCGGCCAATCGGGCCTCTCTTGCCGCGGGTTTCGGGAGGAATTTCGCCGGGCAGGCTAAACGGGCCGGGGCCCCGAGGTCAACGCGTCAGGAGGCCGGGGATTCCCGGTGCCCGCCGCGGCGCCGTGGCCCCGGGTGCACCGCGGCGTTACCCTCCCCCTCTCGCACGGGAGGTGCTCCGTGAAGGTCCAGCGCCACTTCACCGGCTCGCCCTGGGAGCCCAAGGTCGGCTACTGCCGCGCCGTCCGCGCCGGGAACCTGGTCTTGGTTTCCGGAACGGCCCCGGTGGCCAGGGGCGGCGGCATCGAGGCGCACGGGGACCCGTACCGCCAGGCGCGGCGCTGCCTGGAGATCGCCATCGAGGCACTGCGGGCCCTGGGCGCCGGCCCGGAGCACGTGGTGCGGACCCGCATGTTCGTCTCCGACGCCGCGCGCTGGGAGGAGTTCGGGCGCGCCCATGCCGAGGCCTTCGGGGCCTTCCCGCCGGCGACCACCATGGTCGAGGTGAAGGGGTTCGTCGACCCGGCGATGATGATCGAGGTGGAGGTGGACGCGGTGGTGGCCGCGAGGGCCCGTTCCCCCCGGCGCCTCGCCCGGCCGGGCCGCGCCAGGCCGCCTCGGCGTCGCTGAGCCCCCGTTTCGCCGCCACTCCGGCGCCGCCGCCCCGCCCCGGACGGGCTAGGGAATTCGCCCCGGGGTCTCTCGGGAACTCTGGCCGGGATGGCTCGGGCGGCGGGAGGGGACGGAGGCCGGAACCGATCCGGGAGGGAGCGCGGACTTTTTCCCGCCGCGCTCGGGCCTCGTCCCAATATCGAAGGCGGCGCCGCCCTGGCAGATTGTGAGCATGGAGATTGGCTCCATCGCTCGCGGAGGGAGAGACGACATGACGACCAGCATCGG
>DASRTO010000368.1:0-4074 GCA_035655915.1 Anaeromyxobacteraceae bacterium | reverse complement strand
CGGAGGCCGGCGGACGGCAGGCCTCGATCATCTCCCGGGCGGTGAGGCGGGAGGCGGGGCCGGTGGCGTTGTAGACCCCGGCCTCGCGCCGCTCGACCATGGAGATCATCCAGGCGGCCAGGTCGCGCACGTCCACGATCTGGACCGGGTCGGAGCCGTCGCCTGGGCAGAGCACCTCGCCGCCGCGGTCGAGGCGCACCGGCCAGTAGGTGAAGCGGTCGGTGACGTCCTCCGGCCCGACGATGAGACCGGGGCGCACCGAGAGCGCCCGGCCCGGTAGGGCCGCCTCGACGGCCCGCTCGCAGAGCACCTTGAGGGCGCCGTAGTGGGCCCGCACGTCCTCGCTCTTCGGGTCGGTCAGGGTGGCCAGCCTGGCCGACTCGTCGGATCCCGGCGGGATGGACTCGTCGTAGACCGAGATGGTGGAGACGAAGAGGTAGCGCTCCACCGACGGCGCCAGCAGCTCGGCCGACATCCTCACCACCCGCGGCACGTAGCCGGAGGTGTCGATGACGGCGTCCCAGCGCCGGCCGGCCAGCCCCTGGAGCTGGCCGTCCCGGTCGCCGTGGATCTGCTCCAGGTCCGGGAAGAGGCCGGGGTTCGACTTGCCGCGGTTGAAGAGGGTGAGGACGTGGCCGCGGGCGCGGGCCGCCTCGACCAGCGCCGGGCCGAGGAAGCGGGTGCCGCCGAGAACCAGGATCTTCATGGCGCCGCCCTTCGCGCCCGTGCCGTCTGGGGCGGCGCCGCCAGCGGGCGCGCCGCCGCGCGGCGCGGCGCAGGCGGCCAGAGCCCCCATCGAGGCGTGGAGGAAGGCTCGGCGGGTGACGGGCATGGGCGGCTCCTCGATCGACCGATGGCCGGGCTCGCTGCGGCCCGGGCTACCGGAGCACCTCGACCAGGCGGCGGCGCATGACCTCGTCGGGGAGCGGGCCCAGGCCGGCGCGGAGGTTCTCCGACAGGTGCTCCGGCCTGGCGGTGGCGGGGATGACGCAGGTGACCGCCGGGTGGGAGAGGATGAACTTGAGGAACAGCTGGCTCCAGGCGGCGCAGCCGAGCTCGGCGGCCCAGGCGGGGAGGGGCTTCCCCCGGACGGCCCGGAAGAGCGCCCCTTCCTCGAAGGGGCGCATCACCAGCACCGCCGTCCCGGTGTCGGCGGCGGCGGGGAGGAGGCGCTGCTCCGCCTCGCGGGTAGCGAGCGAGTAGGGAAGCTGCACGAAGTCGAGCCGCTCGCTCCGGAGCAGCTTCTCCATCTGGTCGAAGGCCCCCCGCGAGTAGTGGGTGATGCCGATGTAGCGGAAGCGCCCCTTGGTCTTCCAGTCGCGGAGCACCGGCAGGTGCGTCTCCCAGTCGAGGAGGTTGTGGACCTGCATCAGGTCGAGGCGCTCGGTCCGCAGCCGCCGCATCGACTCGCGCATCTGCGCCTCGCCGGCGGACCGGCCGTTGATCCACACCTTGGTGGCCAGGAACGGCGCCGCCGGATGGCGCAGGCGGGCGAGGCAATCGCCCACCACCGCCTCGGCGCGCCCGTACATGGGCGAGGAGTCGACCACCCGGCCGCCGCCGTCGAGGAAGCGCCGCAGCACCTCCTCGACGGGCGCGCGCTCCGCCGCGCCCTCGCCCACGTCGAAGGTCTGCCAGGTTCCCAGCCCCACCGCCGGGATGGGCTCGCCGCTGCGGGGAACGGGACGGGTCAGCATGGCGGGCTCCGGGGCGGCGCGGCGCGGCAACAGCAGCGAGGCCCCGGCGGCGCCGGCGGCGGCGAGGAAGCCGCGCCGGGAGAGGTCCCCCGGTCGAGGCCCGCGCGGGGCGCGGCCGCGGTCACCGGACTTCCAGCGAAGCATGGCGGTTCCGTAGATAACGGGCGGTGGCGAGCCACGCGAGGGCCAGCGGCGCGGTGGCCAGGGAGACCCCACCCAGAGCCACCCCGGAGGCGAGCAGGGCGGCGGCGGCCTGGGAGCCAAGCACGTCCCCGCCGCGGTAGACCACCGTGTCGAGGAAGCTCTTGGCCTTGTACTTCTCTTCGCGCGAGACCACCGTGAAGAGCACCTCCCGGGCCGGGCGCTCGAAGGCGTAGTGGATGGCCCGGCGGATCGCCTGCAGGGAGGTGACCAGCCAGAGCGACGGCCAGGCCGCCAGGCCGAGGAGCCCGGCCAGGGCCAGGAGCGGGTGCAGCGCCAGCGCCGGCCAGAGCCCGAGCCCGGCGAGGAGCCGCCCGGCGGCCAGCGACTGCAGGAGGAAGGTGGCGACCTGCGTGCCCAGGTCCACCGCCGCGAAGAGCTGGGTGCGGGTGGCGCCGTCGCGGATGAGCGCGGCGAAGAGCCGGGCCTGGGCGATGTAGACGATGGTGCCGGTGAAGGTGAAGAGGATCACGTGGGCGGCCAGCGCGGCCAGGTAGGGGGAGCGCGCCACCAGCGTGAAGCCGGCGAGCGGGCTCCCGCCCAGCGCCTCGCCCTCGCGGGCCGAGGCGCTCCCGGTCCGGGCCCAGCGGGCCAGGCGGCCGGCGCAACGGGCGGCCACCTCCAGCAGGCTGGCGGAGACCAGGAGCAGGCCGGGGATGCCCAGCGGGCGGACCAGCAGGCCGGTGGTGAGGAGCCCGAGCACGGCGCCGGCGGAGAGGCCGCCGGCGATGAAGCCGAAGAGGCGCTTCCCCTGCTGGCTCGTGAAGACGTCGGCCAGGTAGCTCCACAGCACCGAGACCACGAAGAGGTTGAAGACGCTCACCCACACGAAGAAGGCCCGCGCCACCAGGGCCGGCGCGACGCCGCTCCACACCAGGACCGCGAAGGCCAGCAGCACGGCCAGCACCAGGCGGTAGACCACCGGGATGGCGCGGGCGCGCGGCACCCGGGCCATGAGGGCCGAGAAGGCCGGCACCGCCAGGAGCATCACCAGGAACGTGGCCAGGAAGCTCTCGTGGAGCCGCTCCACCCCGCCGCGGATCCCCATCTCCTCGCGAATGGGGCGCAGCGCGTAGTAGCTCCACATGAGGGCCACGCCGTAGGCGAAGGACCAGGCCAGGGCCGGGCCCTCGCCGGCGCGGACGTCGACCAGGCGCCGGAGGAGGCCGCGGGCGGGGGCCGCCGGAGCCGCCGGGCCGGCGAGGTCGCTTCCGGCCGGGGCGGGGGCGGCCGGGCCGCCCGGTGGGTGGCCCGGCGTCAAGGGGCCTTTCCGAGCCGCCGCAGGGCGGCCAGGTGCCGAACCGCCTCGGCGCGGCGCCCCAGCCGCTCGCAGAGGCGGGCCGCGTTGTGGTGGGCGTCGGCCATGGCTGGCTCGGCCTCCAGCGCCTTCCGGTAGGAGCCGAGCGCCTCCTCGGGTCGGCCGCGGTCCTCCAGCGCCACGCCCAGGTCGAAGAGCGCGACGCCGTCTCCTGGACGGGCCGCCAGGGCGCGGCGGTAGTGCCTCTCGGCGGCCTCGGCGTCGCCGGCCTGGTGCAGCAGGCGGCCCAGGTTCAGGTTGGCGCCGGCGTGGGCCTGGTCGAGCGCCAGCGCCCGGCGGTAGGCGTCCCGCGCCTGGCCGGGGGCCCCGTCCTCCAGGTCGCAGCCCCACTGGTACCAGTCCTCGGCCGAGAGCGGGCGGTCGGCGGCGGGCCGTCGCAGCAGCGGCGCCACCTTCTCGGCCAGATCCCGCACCTCGAAGTCGAAGACCGCCTGGCCCGACTCGGGGCGCCAGAGGGTGCCTCCCTGGCGAACCACCACCCGCTCCCCGTCGGCGGCGATGGAGACGCCGGCCAGGGCGTGCCCCTCGGGCAGCTGCCGGCGCAGGCTGCGCAGCGCCGCGCGCACCCGGCGCGAGGGGACCCGCGCCGCGAGCAGGCCGCTGGCGGCGCGCAGCAGAACCAGGTCCTCGAAGGAGAAGCGCAGCTCGCCCCGCCGGCCGCGCCGCGTGCGCACGAAGCCGGCTCGGGCGAAGCTCCGCACCCTCGACTCGGCGATCCCCAGCATCCGGGCGACGTCGCGGGTGCGGTAGCCCCACATGGCGAGAGCTTACCGCCGCCCGGCTCGCGGCGCCCCGCAGGGCGCCGCGGCCGAGGGGGCGCCTGGACCCGATCGATGCACCGGCGCGGACCACCGGCGG
>DASRTO010000367.1:0-1903 GCA_035655915.1 Anaeromyxobacteraceae bacterium | reverse complement strand
CCGACCTCCGGCGAGCGCTGGCGCGCGGGGACGGCCTCCTGGTGGAGGAGGCGGAGGGCGGGCCGCGGGGCCTCGCCTGGTTCCTCACCGGGGGAACGCTCGGAGTGGGCGGGTACCTCCGGCTCATCGCGGTGGTGCCGGAGGCGGTCGGCGGCGGGACCGGCGCCCGGCTGCTGCGGGCGTTCGAGCTCCGGGTGGCCAGGAAGAGCCGCCACGCCTTCCTGCTGGTGTCGGGCTTCAACCGGGGCGCGCAGCGGTTCTACCGGCGCCATGGCTGGGTCCGCGTGGGCGGCCTGCCCGGGCTGGTGCTGCCCGACGTGGAGGAGCTGATCTACTGGAAGCGGCTCCGGTAGCCGCGTGACGCCGGCGGGGGACGAGCCCTCATCATTGATCACATTTCGTCCTTGGCAGCGAGGTAGCCGAGCTCGATGAGGAGGAGGCGGTCGAGGCCGTTGCCAAGGGTCTGCCAGCCTGGGTCGCCGTTGTTCTTGATGTGGCCGGCGAGGCCGGCGACGGCGTAGGCGATGTTGCGAGCGGTGGGGCGGTCTGGGAGTGGGGGTCTCTTGAGGCGGCGCAGGCCGGCCTCGAGGCAGCGCCGTTGCGCGTCGTTCAACAGGGGCAGTCCCGGGGACTCCGGCGAGAGCCTGGAAACGGTTCTGAGTTGGAGGAGCAACCAGGCGAGCGGGACGAAGACAGCCAGGGCGTTGAGGAGAGCGTGCAGGGATTCGAGTTGGCGCTTCTCGTAGGCGCAGCCGGTCTTCAGAGCTTTGAAGTACTCCTCGATGACCCAGCGGCCGCGGTAGGCATCGACGATGGTGAAGATCTCGTCGGCGGTGGTGGCGGGAAGCGTCGTCCAGAGGAGCCATTCGACGGGCTCAGCTCCGGCCGGAGCGTTCAACTCGAGGACGCGGACGACGTTGAGCTCCAGCGTCTCCTGGGGGCAGGCCTGGGCTCCTTGCGGTCGGACCATCCGGACACGGGTGGCGCTGACCCGAAGCGACGCGGCGTGAGCCTCTCGCGGCGGATGCCGCTGGCGGTGCCGCGTGCTCGGGTGCGGCCTGCGCTCGGACAACGGCACCACGCGCTCGGCCACCACTGGCGCGGATTCCAGCACCTGCTTCAGGAGAGACCGACCCCCCGCGCTCTCCACCACCCGGTCGTAGCTGGCTCGCACCACGAAGTCCTGGCCGCGACCCAGCATCTCCGCCAGCAAGAGGTAGTTGTCGGCCTCCCGGTCCATCACGTGGATGGCGCGCACCTTCCCTTCCAGGAGCTGGTGCACCGCCCGCGCACCGCGATTCCAGCGCAGCGACTCGATGCTCTCGTCCGCCTGGGCCCGGTGCTTGATCCGTTGCTTCTTCGGCTCGTCCACCGGTCGGCTGATGGTCTCCACATGGAGCACTCCCAGCGGCAGCCGCTGCTCCCCCAACGTCACCGCCACCGCGAAGTGGCCCAGGAACCCGCGGCCGTTTCCAGACAGCCGACCCAACTCCTCCCGATCCCCGAAGTTGAACTCGGTCGTGTCGTGCGCCACCACCACCCGGCCCTGCTCGGCGCACCTCGCCACCGTGGCCCGGACGTGAGGCGCCGTGACGGACGCGAACGACACGTCCCGATTGCCCAGGAACCGGTACGTCGCCTCCAACGCCGCGTCCGAACCGGCCTGCCGAGGAAGGCTCGCCGCCGGATCGAACGCCGCCTGCCCAGCGATCACCTCCAGCCGGGCCTCGTTGCGAGCATCGCCCAGCCGCGACCCTCGGAATTCCGCCACTGCCTCGTCAACCCGCACCCGATCCCGCCTTACCATTCCCCCTGTAGATCAACTCCGCAGGATCATGGCAAGAGATCTGTAGGATCCTGAGGACGAGCCCCCGCCCTACGGCTGTGGGGCAGGCGCTTGCGG
>DASRTO010000366.1:0-10221 GCA_035655915.1 Anaeromyxobacteraceae bacterium | reverse complement strand
CAGCTCAACGGCGAGGGCGTGAAGAAGGCCACCGAGACGCTCTCCAACTTCGACCTGGGCGGCCTCACCGGCAACGTGACCTACACCGCCACCGACCACCGCCCGTCGACCAAGGTCAACATCTACATCGTCAAGAACGGCAAGCTCGTGAAGGTGAAGGAGTACGACCTGCCGCGCCGGCCGGACTGGCTGGGGCTGTAGCCAGGGAACCCCTCACCCATCCCCTCTCCCCCGTACCGGCGGGGGAGAGGGAGACGAGGGCCCATGCTCGCGCTGAAGAACATCGAGGTCATCTACGACGACGTGATCCTGGTCTTGAAGGGGCTCTCCCTGGAGGTCCCGGAAGGGAAGATCGTGGCTCTCCTGGGCTCCAACGGCGCCGGGAAGAGCACGACCCTGAAGGCAGTCTCCGGGCTCCTCAAGACCGAGGAGGGCGAGGTGACCGACGGCGAAATCACCTTCTACGGGGACCGCATCGACGGGATGGCCCCGGAGGAGGTGGTGCGGCGCGGCGTCTTCCAGGTGATGGAAGGGCGCCGCGTCTTCGAGGACCTGACGGTGGACGAGAACGTCGTCATGGGGGGCTACACCCGCAGGGACCGGGCCGGCCTCAAGCGAGACCACGACCTGTGTTACGACTTCTTCCCCCGCCTCAAGGAGCGGCGCAAGAAGCTCGCCGGGTACCTCTCCGGCGGGGAGCAGCAGATGCTGGCCATCAGCCGGGCCCTCATGGCGCGCCCGCGCCTGATGATGCTCGACGAGCCCTCGCTGGGGCTGGCGCCGCTCTTGGTGCAGGAGATCTTCCGCATCGTGAAGCGCATCAACCAGGAGCAGAAGACCACCATCCTGCTGGTGGAGCAGAACGCCAACCTGGCGCTGCAGATCGCGGACTACGGCTACATCATGGAGAACGGCCGCATCGTCCTCGACGGCGAGCCCGAGAAGCTCCGCGCCAACGAGGACGTGAAGGAGTTCTACCTGGGCGGCGGCGGCGACAAGAAGAGCTACAAGAACCTCAAGTTCTACAAGCGCCGCAAGCGCTGGCTGTCGTGACGCCACGACCCGTCCGGCCGGTGCCGCCGCGGCGCGCCGCTGCCGGATCTCGGCCGCGGTGGGCCGCGTCCAGCCGGGGTGGTGGGCCGGCGTGACCTCGCCCGACTACGACTTCGTGGTGGTGGGCTCGGGCTTCGGCGGCTCGGTGGCGGCGCTGCGCCTCGCCGAGAAGGGCTGGCGCGTCGCCGTGGTGGAGCAGGGGAAGCGCTGGCGGGACCAGGACTTCGCCCGGACCAACTGGAACCTGCGCAAGTTCCTGTGGATGCCGCGCCTCGGCCTCCACGGGATCCAGCAGATCACGTTGCTGCGGGACGTGCTGGTGCTGCACGGCGCCGGGGTCGGGGGCGGGAGCCTGGTCTACGCCAACATCCTGCTCCGGCCCCCGGACCGGGCTTTCCGGGATCCCCGCTGGCCGGGCGGCCGCGACTGGAAGGCGGAGCTGGCGCCGCACTACCACCTCGCCAGCTGGATGCTGGGCGTCGCCGATCCGCCGCGGACCTTCGCCGCCGACGACCTGCTCCAGCAGGTGGTGGAGGAGGAGACCGGGCGCGGCCACACCTTCTCGCGCCACCCGGTGGGCGTGTTCTTCGGCGAGCCGGACCGCACCGTGCCCGACCCCTACTTCGGCGGCGAGGGGCCGGAGCGGACCGGATGCATCTTCTGCGGCGAGTGCATGACCGGCTGCCGGCACGACGCCAAGAACACCCTGGTGAAGAACTACCTGTGGCTGGCCGAGCGGCGCGGCTGCCAGGTGCACCCCGAGACCCGCGTCCAGGACCTCCGGCCGCTCCCGGGCGGCGGCTGGGAGGTGCACACCGTCGGCTCCACCTCGTGGCTGCGGCGCCAGCCCCGGGTCCTCCGCGCCGGCGGCGTGGTCCTCGCCGCCGGGACGCTCGGGACCGTCCGGCTGCTGCTCGAGTGCCGGGCCCGCGGCAGCCTCCCCGGCCTCTCGGATCAGCTGGGGAACTGGGTGCGGACCAACAGCGAGGCCCTGCTGGGCGCTACCGCCCGCGACGAAGGGGTGGACTACAGCCAGGGCATCGCCATCACCTCCGGCGTCTGGCCGGACGACGACACCCATGTCGAGATCGTGCGCTACGGCAAGGGCCAGGACTTCATGGCCCTCATGGCCACCTACCTCACCGGAGGCGGCCCGCCCTGGCCCCGCTGGCTCCGCTGGCTCGGGAACATGATCCGCCATCCGCTGGCCTTCGCGCGGGCCCACTGGCCCTTCGGCTGGGCCAGGCGGACCGCCATCATGCTGGTGATGCAGCCGCTCTCGAGCTTCATGCGGCTGCGGCTGCACCGGCGGCCCTGGGGGCAAACGCTCGTCAGCGAGGCCGGCGGTGAGCGGCCCCCCACCTACTTCCCCCTCGCCAACCGCCTGGCGGAGCGCATGGCGAAGAAGATGCGCGGGACGCCCGGGAGCGTCCTCCCGGAGGTGCTCTTCGGCACCTCCAGCACCGCCCACATCCTCGGCGGCGCCACCATGGGGCGCACGCCCGCCGACGGGGTCTGCGACGAGCGGGGGCGGGTCTTCGGACACGAGAACCTGTGGGTGGCCGACGGCAGCCTGGTGCCGGCCAATCTGGGGGTGAACCCCTCCCTCACCATCACCGCCCTCGCCGAGTACGTGATGTCGCAGGTCCCGGCGAACCCGGCCGGCGCTCCCCGGCCGGCGCCCCGGCCGCCGGCGGGCCGCGAGGGCCCGCCCCGCCGGCCGTAGAGCGAGGGCCCCGGCCGCAGGGCAGGGGGGCTGGCACCGCACCGCGCGTCGGGCCGACGCTCCAACCGGGACGGCGCGCCGGGCCGAGACGAGGTGTCATCCCCCTTTCGAGAGGACGCCACGCTGGCGTCGGTCCGGCCGGGGCCGCATCGGCCTTGCCCGGCTCCGCGCCAGCCCATGCAGGCAGCGCATCCCGCTCCTGGGAGAACTTCCATGACGAAGAAGGTCTTCGGTACCCTGGCCGCGGCAGCGGTTCTCGCCGCGTGCGGCAGCGACAGCGCCGCCACGCCCACGACCGGGCGGATCACGCTCACCGGCAACACCACGTTCAATGGCCCGCACGCGAACCAGACGATGCGAGGCGCGCTGGTGCGGGCGTCGGACGGGATGACGCTCGACGTCCAGAAGACGACCGTGGCGCCGGCCGGTACCAGCCCGGCGTTCTCGTTCACCTTCGCGCCGGAGGTCGACCTGTCGGCGGCGTACAAGGTCCGCTACTGGGCCGACTTCGACTCGAATGACGAGTGCGACGCACCCCCGGTCGACCATCAGTGGGAAGCGGACGTCCCGGCCGGGCAGAGCTCGCTTTCGGTGAACCACAGCACCACCTTCACCGACGTCTGCGACACCTTCACCTTCCCCCTCACCTTCGTGGGCGCCACCTCGTTCAATGGCCCGCACGCTTCCCAGGTCTTCCGGGCCGCCCTGGTCCGCGGTGCCGCGGCGACCGCGCTCGAGGTCGTCAGCGGGACGGTTGCGGCGACGGGGACCAACCCGGCGTTCTCGGTCGCGTTTGCGCCGAGGCTCGTCATCGGCGAGCAGTACTCGGTGAAGCTGTGGGTGGACTTCAACGGGAACGGGACTTGCGATGCGCCGCCCGACGACCACCAGTGGAGCGTTCCCGTTCCGGCGGACTTCTCCACCTACCAGTCGACACTCACCTACGCCCACAACACCACCTTCACGCCCGTGTGCTCGTACCTCCCCTAGGCGACCGCTCCGGGAGCGGGCGCCGTGGCACCGAGGCGAGCCTGCCAACTCCGGCAGCCGGTCACGGCTGCTGGGGCTGACGGCTCCGCGGCTTCGCGTCCCGCGCCACCGTCGGCTAGACTGACGCCCATGGCGAAGCTGCGCCCCAGCCGGATGCTGGATCCGGCCATCGAGACCCAGAGCCCGGAGAGCCGGCGCCGCTACCTGTCGGCGCGCCTGGAGCGGACCGTGGCCTCGGCCTTCGAGAACGCCTCGCGGGTGCGCCACGTCCTGGGGGAGGCCGGCCTCGGTCCCCGCGACGTGGCCACGCTGGAGGACCTGCGCCGGCTCCCGGTGCTGCGCAAGGACTCGCTGCCGGGGCTGCAGGCGGAGGAGCCGCCGTTCGGCGGCCTCAACGGCGTCTCCCCGGGGCGACTGGCCCGCATCTTCATGTCGCCCGGCCCCATCTACGATCCCCAGGGCGACTCGCCCGACTTCTGGCGCTTCCGCCACGCCCTGGCCGCCACCGGCTTCCGCGCCAACGAGGTGGCCCACAACGCCGCCAGCTACCACCTGACGCCGCTCGGCTTCATGCTCGACGCCGCCGCCCGGGCCCTGGGTTGCGCCGTCATCCCCGCCGGCGTGGGGCAGACCGAGCTTCAAGTGAAGGTGGCCCACCACCTGCGCGCCACCGCCTACCTGGGGACGCCCAGCTTCCTGCACATCCTGCTCGGCAAGGCCCGCGAGATGGGGACGCCGCTCTCCATCGAGGTGGCCCACGTGGTGGCGGAGATGCTCCCCGAGTCGCTGCGGGAGGAGTTGGAGACCGGCTTCGAGGTGCGGGTCCTGCAAAGCTACGGCACCGCCGACCTGGGCTGCCTGGCCTACGAGTGCCAGGAGAAGGGGGGCTGGCACCTGCACCCGGAGGCCATCGTGGAGGTGCTCGACCTCGAGACCCGCGAGCCGGCCGCGCCCGGCCAGCCGGGCGAGGTGGTGGCCACCATCTTCGACGAGGCCTACCCGCTCCTCCGCTTCGCCACCGGCGACCTCTCCATGATCGCCCCGGGCGGCCCCTGCCCCTGCGGCCGCACCACCCCCAAGCTGGCAGGGCTCCTGGGCCGGGTGGGGGACGGAGTCAAGGTGAAGGGGATGTTCGTGCGCGCCGGCCAGATCGGGGAGGTCCTGAAGCGCTTCCCCGAGGTGACCCGCTGGCAGGCGGTGGTGACCCGCGAGGACCACCACGATCACCTCACCTACCAGGTCGAGCTGGCCGGGCCGGCCGGCGACGCGGTGGCGCTGACGTCGAAGATCGCCGAGGCGTTGCGCGAGGAGGTGAAGGTCCGCGGCGAGGTGAAGGTGGTGAAGCCCGGCACCATCCCCGAGGGCGCGAGGCGCATCGACGACCAGCGCGTCTGGAGGTAGGGCGGGGGCTTGCCCCGCGCCGGTCCCACCGCGCGTGACCGGTGGAGCGGGGGCTCGTCCCCCGCCGGTCCACCGCACGTGACCCGCAGGGCGAAGGCTCGTCCGGGCTCGTCCCCCGCCGGGATCTAGAGCGTCGCCAGGAAGCCCCCCAGCAGGCGCGCCACCGCCGCCGGCGCCTCCAGCATCACCATGTGGCCGGCGCCGGGGATGGTCTCCAGCCGGGCGCCGGCGATGCGGTCCCGCAGGAACTCGGAGTACTTCGGGGGCGTGAGCCGGTCCTCGGTCCCGCACACCACCAGCGTCGGGGCCCGGATGGCCCCGAGCCGCTCCATCACGTCGAAGGCGTCGCAGGCGGCGAAGTCGCCGTGGACCAGGCCGGGAGCGTTGGCCAGGAATCCCTCCACGAACTCCCGCCGCAGCGCTTCCCCGGCCGACTGGCCGAAGGACGAGGCGGACAGCGAGTCGGCGGCCGCGGCCAGAGCGGCGGGGTCGGCGGTAGCCTGGAGAACGGCAGGGGAGACCCGGAGCCGGGCCCCGGTGGCGACGAGGCACAGGGCGGCCACACGCGCCGGCGCCTCCAGCGCGAGGGTGAGCGCCACCGCCCCGCCCATGGAGTGGCCGGACACAGCCGCCGCCTCGAGCCCGAGCGCGTCCATGAGGCCGAGCACGCTCCGGGCGTAGCCGCCCACGTCGCTGCGCGCCGGTCCGGGCGAGGCGCCGTGGCCGGGCAGGTCGAGCGCGATCACCCGCCGCCCTGGGAGGGCGCGGACCGCCTCGGGCCAGTGGCGGTGCGTGCCGCCGGCGCCGTGGACCAGCAGGAGCGGCGGCCCGCTCCCCGCCGGCCCCGAGTCGGCGTGGAAGATCCCGCCTACCATCTGGGTGGGTGCCATGGTGCTCTTTCCTTGCGCCGGTCCCCCGCGCCGCGAATCATATGCCCAGAGGGCCCGGGGTGGGGTTCCGACCCCGACGCCGCCGGAAGGAGGCAGCATGGCCATCCGCAACAGGCAGTGGGTGCTGGAGCGCCGGCCAAAGGGGCAGGTCCGCGAGGACGACTTCCGCCTGATGGAGACCGAGGTGCCGCCCTCGCGGGACGGGGAGGTGCTGGTCCAGGTCCGCTACCTCTCGCTCGACCCGTACATGCGGGGTCGCATGGACGAGGCGCGCTCCTACGCCGCGCCCCAGCCGGTGGGCCAGGTGATGGTCGGAGGCACGGTGGGGACGGTGCTGGAGTCCGGGAACCCCAGGTTCTCGGCGGGCGACACGGTGGTGGGCATGGGCGGCTGGCAGGAGTACTTCGTCACGGACGGGGCCGGCCTCACCAAGGTGGACGCCCGGGCGGTCCCGGAGTCGGCCTACCTGGGGGTGGCGGGGATGCCGGGGGTGACCGCCTGGTACGGGCTCACCCGCATCGGACAGCCCAAGGCCGGGGAGACGGTGCTGGTCTCGGCTGCCGCCGGGGCGGTGGGGAGCGTCGTGGGCCAGCTGGCCAAGCTCCTCGGCTGCCGGGCGGTGGGCATCGCCGGCGGCCCCGCCAAGTGCAGTCACGTGGTGAAGGAGCTGGGCTTCGACGCCTGCGTCGACTACAAGGCACATGGCTTCCGCGAGGCCCTGAAGGCCGACACGCCCTCTGGGGTGGACGTGCTCTTCGAGAACGTGGGGGGTGCCGTGCTCGACGCGGCCCTGTCGCGTATGAACCCCTTTGGGCGGGTGGCGCTGTGCGGGCTCATCGCCGGCTACGACGACCAGGGCTTCTCGCTCGAGAGCGTGCGCCCCGTCCTGGTGAACCGGCTCAAGGTCCAGGGCTTCATCGTCTCCGATCACATGGAGCTGTGGCCCAAGGCCATCCAGGAGCTGGCCGGGCACGTGGCCAAGGGCCGCATCACCTGGCGCGAGACGGTCGCGCCCGGCATCGAGAGCGCCCCCCGGGCCTTCATCGGGATGCTGCGCGGGGAGAACCTGGGGAAGCAGCTGGTGAAGATGTAGGCCGTCAGTACGTGACGCCGTGGGCGGCCATGTTCGCGCCGACCCACTCGACGGTGGCGGCGATCTCCTGCTGGAAGTCGGGAGCGCACAGCTGCATGCCGGCCAAGATACCGGACTCGATCAAGGGCACCAGCGGAGCGGCGCTGCCCGGCGGCAGGCCCAGGTACCCCTCGGCGATGACCGCCGTCTGGCTCGCCAGCAGTTCGATCGCGTTCGGCTGCATCAGCGCCCAGCCGTAGGCCATGAGATACTCCCGCAGCCCATCCTCGTAGGCGAAGATCATCTGGGAGGCAGCCTCGGGACTCCCCACCACTGAGGCGAATGCGTCCGACCAGGCGGCCTGCAGCAGGAACGGCGCTTTCTTCTCGCGCGCTGCCGCCGAGGCCATGACCTTCGCCCCCAGGGAACGATCGACCTCCAGCATGAGGAGGTCCACCGCCTGCTCCACGAGGAAGTGGCCGACGTCGGTCAGCTGGGACGGCGGGAGCACGATGCCGGCCTGCTGGAGGAAGGGGTCGAGCATCGCGCCGAGGATCTCGCCCCGGGCGATGACCCAGCCCACGCCCTGGCCGGAGGTGAGGCCGGAGATGTGGGCAGTGGCGTCCGCGCCCCAGGCGTTGTTGTGGCTCACGAGCCCGTAGGCGAGGGCTCGATCCCGACGCGCGGAAGCGACGTCCCAAACGTTCATGAAGAGATCGCCGTTGGGGTCGTGGAGCATCTCGGACAGGTACACGGCGGGCGGCGTGAAGTCGTTGCCGAAGAGGTCGAGGACGCTGGCGCCGTACTCGGCGTCGATGATGAGGCGCGGGTTGGAGGCCTCACTCTTGAGCAGCTGGTCCGCAATGTAGACATGGGTGCCCGAGTTCCAGGCCCGCGCCGGGCCGGCGCCGAGGAGCGCGCACGCGAAGCCGAGCGCCGCGAGGAGCTTCCGAATCACAACTGACATGATGCCCTCCCTTGCCCGCGGGATGCGGGCCCCGATGGCAGATAGTGACGACCTCGGCCTCAAACGTGACCGGCCCAGAAGGGTCGGGGCCGTGGGGGAGTTTGCGCGCACCCGGGTCGCCGCTCGAGGGCTGCGGCGTCCGGCGCCGGACAGCCAGTCTCTCAATCTCTACCCGTGCACGGCGCGGCCGAGGTCACGCATGAAGGCCATCTCCTCGGTCGAGAGCGGTCCCTTCCGGAGCGCGTCCAGGTTCGCCTTCAGATTCGCGGCGTTCCCGGGGGCCGAGAGCACCACGTCGACGTGTGGGCTGGTGAGGCAAAAGCGGTAGCAGTCGCCTGCCGTGGCGGCCGGCCCGCTCCAGCCCCGGGGAGCGCGCAGCAGCTTCCGCCAGCTGGTGGCCGTGTAGGCCACCACCGCCGGGCGGCGCCTCGCGAGGTGGGGGAAGACGTCCCGCTCGGCACCGGGATGGGCGGCGTTGTAGCGGATCATGAGGAGGTCGAGCGGTGAGTCCTCGGCCAGCCGCCCGGCGCGAGGGCGGTCGTGGATGGAGACGCCAAGCGCCCGCACCTTCCCCTCCTCCCGGAGCCTCGACAGCTCGGCCCGGGTGCCGGCGGTCCAGGCCGACATCTTCCCGAGCCAGTAGAGCTGGAAGACGTCCAGGTAGTCGGTTCCGAGGAGCCGCAAGGCGTTCTCGGCCCCGCGCCGGACCGCGCCGCGCGTGTAGCCGAGGGTCGGGCCGCCCACAATCACCAGCCGCTCCCGGTCCCGGCGGATCTCGTCCCGCAGCGCCGCGGTGAGGGGCTTCGAGAACCGGCTCCAGAAGACGTAGTTCATCCCCGCGGCCAGGGCCTGGCGCGCGCCCGCCTCGTCGAGGCCGTAGCTCGCCGAGAGCCCGAGGCGGAAGGCCCGCTTGCCCACCCTCGGCAGCGAGCGGAAGAGGAAGTCGTCCCCGGCCATGCCCACCTCCGGCGCCACCCTCTACCACGTCGCCGCCTCCGCCGCTCGCGTCGTGGAGCCGCCTGGTGTAGACCCGCCCCCATGCGGGCGTGGGAGATCGTGGGCCGGGCGCGGGCGCCCGACGGGACCGAGATGGCCCTGGCGCGCCGGGGCGAGGAATGGGTGGTCCGGTACGCGGGGCGGGTGCTCATGTCGAGCCGGACCCACGGGTCGGAGGACGCCCTGGCGGCCTTGGCGCTCTCGCGGGCGCGGCGGCTCCGCACCGTCCTCATCGGCGGGCTGGGGCTCGGCTACACGCTGCGCGCGGCCCTCGACCGGGCGCCGCCGGGGGCGAGGGTGGTGGTGGCCGAGGTGGTCCCCGAGATCGTGGCCTGGAACCGCGGCCCGGTGGCGCACCTGGCGGGCCGGCCGCTCGACGACCCCAGGGTCTCGGTGGAGGTCCGGGACGTGGCGGCGGTGGTGGCCGAGGCGCGCGGCGCCTTCGACGCCATCCTGCTCGACGTGGACAACGCCCCCGGCTCGCCGGTGCTGCGGGGGAACGAGCGCCTCTACGGCGAGGCCGGGGTCCGGGCCTGCCGCCGCGCCCTCGCCGACGGGGGGGTCCTGGCGGTGTGGTCGGCCGGTCCCGACGACCGGTACCTGGCGCGGCTCCGGAGCGCCGGGCTCGGCGGCGAGGCCCGAGCGGTGGCCCCGCTCGGCGCGGGGCGGGGCCGGCACGTGGTCTTCCTGGCATCGAAGGTGGCGGCGACGGGGCGGTGCGCGGTGGGCCCGGCGACCCGTCGGACCCGCCCGGGCGTCGGCCGCGTCTGTCGCCGCCGTTGGAGCTCCAACAACTGAGGGGCCGTCCCACCGAGACGGCATGCGACATCGCCCCAGGCGTCGAGCGGCTTTGTTAGCCGAGGGTCGACCGGTCCCAAGCAGCTCTGGCCCCTGGCACGCCTGCCGATTAGACGAGTATCGGAGGTGTCAGATGAGCCCGCTCCGCATCCAGATCCTGACGTACGCCCCCACCGCCTTCTTCGGATGCCGGAACTGCGAAGTGCCCATGGGCCCGACCGGGCTCGGGCGCGTGGTCCGGCACGAGCAGCTCGACGCCGGGCTGCCGGAGGAGATGCTGGAGGAGTACGTGCGCCTCTCGGACTGGGCCCGGCGGCTGGCCGCCTCG